>USCK01000018.1 GCA_900553205.1 uncultured bacterium
CATAGCAGCTCTATCTCTTGTTTCTTCAGCCACATCCATAAGTGCATTGATTTTAGATGTAACTAATTCTTCGTGTTTAAGAACATCTTCAAAAACTTCTAATGGAGAATTCCATTCAGTTTTTGGAGCATCTATTGATGTCAAAATAACTTTACCGCCTCTTTCGTGAACATAATCATACATACCAAATGCGTGAGCTCTTTCTTCTTGAACTTGAACATCCATCCAGCTTACAAAACCTTTAAGATTGATTTGCTCAAAGTATGCTTTCATTGAAAGATATAAGTATTCTGAATATAATTCAGCATTGATTTGTTCGTTAAAAGCTTTTTCTAATTTTTCGTTAATCATTATTGCCTTCTTTCTTATTTACTTGATTAATAATCAAGTTTTTCCATTAACTCATCTGATATATCGCAGTTCATATAAACATTTTGTACGTCATCATGTTCTTCTAATCTGCTTAATAATCTTAGTACGTTTGTGGCTGTTTTTTCATCAGTCACCTCTATAGTATTTTGAGGAATTCTTACAAATTCTGCAGTTTCTGATTTGAAACCTTCTTTTTCAAGTCCTTCTGTAATTGTTTGCAAGTTTGGAACTGATGTCATAACTTTATAAACATCATCTTCTTCAACAATATCTTCTGCATCAAGATTGATTGCAGCTTCGAATAATGCATCATAATCAACAGTATTTGGGAATGTAATACAACCTTTTCTGTCGAACATCCAGCCTACACAACCTGTTTCTCCAAGATTTCCATTGAACTTTGTGAAGAAACTTCTTACATCACCTGCAGTTCTGTTTTTGTTGTCTGTCATAGCCTCTACTACAACGGCAACACCACCAGCTGCGTATCCTTCGTATATTAATTCTTCATAATTATCTGTGTTGTTTTTACCAGCACCTTTATCAATAGCTCGTTTAATATTATCATTTGGAAGTCCTGCAGCTTTTGCTTTTTCGATAGCAGTTCTTAATCTGAAATTACCTGCAGGGTCAGGGCCACCAAGTTTTGCTGCAACTATTAGTTCTCTCGAAAATTTTTGGAATTCAGCTGCTCTTGCTGAATCTGTTTTTGCTTTTTTATGTTTGATTGTTGACCACTTTGAATGTCCGCTCATAAATTTTCTCCATTTCTGTCTGCAAATATATGATAACAAAAAAAGAATTTGTTTGTAGAGTTGTATTGAAAAAGATTTGTCATTCAGAGGGCAAAGCCCCAAAAATCTCAAACAATAAATTACTAAAAGCTAGGTTATTATTTAGTAAGAAATCAGCATTGACAAATTCCGTATCAGAGTACGAAATAACAGCACTATCCCCTATTCACAATACTTGTTATAAATGATATTTTCTTCTTTCCATTTTTCAATAGGAGAACTGTCTGTTTTAGGGTACCCCATTGGAATTACACACAACGGAACAATATCTTGAGGTAAATTAAGGATTCTTTGGGGTATTTCTACTCTGTCCTCTTTTGGATAGCAAGCCGTCCAAACAGCACCAAGTCCGAGAGCCTCTGTCGCTATCAATATGTTTTCTACAGCAGCACAACAATCCTGCATCCAAAAAGTATTTGCTGTTCTATCATCTTTGTTTCTTATATCACCGCAAACGACAATTCCAAGAGGCGAATTCAAGAGCATTTTTGCGTGTGGAAGCTCATTTCCCATAGCTCTCAACAAATCTTTATCATCTACAACTACAAACTTCCAAGGTTGTCGATTACGGGCTGACGGTGCAGACATGCCGGCACGAAGTATTGTCATAATTTTGTCTTTTTCGACCGGTTTGTCCGAAAATTGTCTTACACTTTTTCTATTCAAAATGGTTTTAATAACGAGGTTTTCTTGCATCAATTCCTACCGTCCCACTGTCGAATAATACAAAACTTTTCGCAACATGCCAACTTTTTTACATTTCTTAATACTGTTTAAAAACATGGAAACCCATGATATGAGCATGATTTCATGACATCAAATCTCTATAATCATGTCATGGTGGGGGATAGACATGGTTCAAAAAGTAATAAATCAAGCTATTACGGGGTTTAAACGCCCTAAAACTCTTTGTAATAAACATTTACAAACGGGTTGTAAAAAGCGACTTAACCCATATAATTAAAGAGAGGCTGAGAAAGCCTATGGGGAATGGTTCTAAAGAGCTATTATTATATAATTGGTGGAAAAATACTTGGAGGACAGGTTGTTTAGAAGTCGTGATATGGGGAGAGCTATAGCTGTTAGAAGATGGACACCAACAGCTCTAGAATGTTATAAAAGAGGATGTAATTGTGAAGGTTGTTTCTATAGCGACTTTTTCAAAGGAACATCTCAAAAATGCCAAATGAAGGCATCAGTGTTGGAATTAGTTAGAGTAATCGGTACTCCAAATGTTGAAATTCCACAAATTATTACAGATTAATCACTTTAAAAATTGTTAAGTATGTTGTATAATGGAAAAGTACACATTATTGGAGGCATACATGCATATACACGTAAATGGTAAAAACATCGAAATCACAGACGCTATCAAAGCTTATGTAAAAGAAAAACTAGGCAAAGTTGTTAACCATTATGATCAAATTCAGGGTATTAAAGTTATTTTGTCCGTTATTAAAAACCCAGCAGCATCAGGCAAACATGTTGCAGAAGTAAAATGCACATTGAGCAGTGGAAATGTTGTTCATGTTGAAGAATCTGCAGAATCTATGTATGCTAGTATAGATTTAATCGCTGATAAATTAGACAGACAAGTGAAAAAAGTTAAGAGCAAATCTTTATATGCTGACAAAAACACTATCAGAAACGCTGAAATAGAAGTTGTTGAAGATGATGAAGAAGTAGCAGATATAAAAGCTATTGACTAATAAAAGATATAACTTAGAAAAAACAGACCGTTTGTTCCAAACGGTCTGTTTTTGTATAGAAACTGTTAGACAAATTAGACCATATGGTCTATGTACGAAAAATAAACTTCAACCCTATGATTGATGTTTCCTTCCTCCAAATAGTTTAAATTTATAGTGTAGACTTGGTAAGTAATATAAATATATTCGTACAACATTTGTACGGGGAGAGAGTGAGAAAGTGGAACTTTCCGGATTAGAGTTAACTTTAAGACGCATTAGCGCTATTGAAAATCAATTCCAAGAAATGATGAATTTCGGAACAGACAATGTTCAGCTTGATAGTGATTTTCAAAAAATTCTTGATAACACTTATGAACAACAATACGGCTCATCTTCTAAAGCAGGAGTACCTTCCTCCTCATCATCAAATGTAAGTCACGGAGATATTGATAAACTTATCGACAAATACGCAACACAAAACAACCTAGACCCTGATTTTGTTAAAGCCGTTGTAAAACAAGAATCAGGCTTCAACCCAAAGGCAAAATCACACTGTGGAGCAATGGGGCTTATGCAACTTATGCCTTCTACAGCACAAGGTTTGGGAGTTACAAACGCATTTGATGCAGAACAAAACATCTATGGTGGTACAAAATACTTGAAAGGACTTATGGACAGATTTGGCAACAACAAAGAACTTGCTCTTGCTGCCTACAACGCAGGTCCAAATGCCGTTAAAAAATATAACGGTGTGCCACCATACAAAGAAACTCAAAACTATGTAAAAAATGTAATGGCAAGCTACGGAAGATTTAAGGACGCAAACTAATGTTACTAAGAGGATTTGAATCAGCAACAAACGGAATGATTGCCCTAATGGACAATCTGGATAATACTGCAAACAATCTTGCCAATGTAAACACCTCAGGTTACAAAAAAAGTATGCTTACATTCAAAAATGTAATGGATTCATCTGTTTATCAAAAAAGTGGTGAACTTATCAAAGGGCAAAGTGCTGGTAATAACAGATATTTGGGTGATTTAAGTATGGGTTCTGAAACAATGAAAATAACATACGATTTTACTCAAGGTGCTATTGCAAAAACAGGTGTTCCTTATGACTTTGCTCTACAAGGTGACGGCTTCTTCAAGGTTATGGACAGGGACGGAAACATCGGTTACACAAGAAACGGCTCCTTCTGTGCAAACAGCCAAAATTATTTGACAACCAAAGAAGGTGAATATGTACTTGATAATCTGAGTCGTCCAATCAGACTTATCAATGACGATATGGAAGATACCGATATGAAGTCATACCAAATTCTTGTAACAGAACAAGGAAACATTGAAGCGTTTGACGGAAAACAAAGATTTCCGTTAGGAACTTTTGGGATATTTAATTTTAGTGATAAAGAGGATTTACGTTCTATTGGTCATTCAAAATTTGCTCCTAGAAGTGCAAATAACAGAGAATTAGTAACACCACCTGCAAAATTTACTGTTCAACAGGGAATGTTAGAAATGTCTAATTCCAGTGTAATAAGAGAAATGTTAAATACAATACAAACATCAAGGAACTACGAATCATTAGGGAAAGTGATTACCGAAAACAGCACATTACTGGATTCGGCAATATCAGTCGGTCGTATTAGGGGGTAATAGGGAATAAATAAACCCTAAATGTTAGACAAGGTGAGGAAAGGTAAAAAATGTTAAGATCATTAACAACAGCAGCAACAGGCATGATAGCTCAACAGAATAACTTAGATGTTATCGCAAACAATGTTGCGAATGTAAACACAACTGCATTTAAACATTCGAGAGCAGAATTTCAAGACCTGTTATCACAAGCTATAAGAACCCCTGGGGCGATGATGAATCAAGGTACGTTCCAACCTGTTGGTTTGGAAATCGGACTTGGTGTTAAAACTGTTGCAACAACAAGAGTATTCACTCAAGGTACTGCGATTTCTACAGGTAGGCAACTTGATGTTGAAATCGAAGGCGACGGTTTCTTCCAAGTTATGCAACAAGACGGTACTCTTGCATACACTCGTGACGGTTGTTTTCAACTAGACTCATTGGGACAGCTTGTTACAAATGACGGTTTGATTATTCAGCCTGCAATCTCTATCCCGAGAGATGCGACAGAAATCACAATTACTCAAGACGGTAATGTTTCTGTAACACTTCCGGGACAAACACAACAAGCGATTGTAGGTTCTCTGCAATTAGTTAAATTCCAAAACCCATCAGGGCTTTTATCTATAGGACACAACCTATACACAGAAACTCAAGCATCAGGTACCCCTATTCAGGATACTCCGGGGCAAAACGGTTTGGGACAATTACAACAATGTATGCTTGAAGGTTCTAATGTACAGATTGTAGATGAACTTATCGGACTAATCAAAGCTGAAAGAGCTTTTGAATCTAACTCAAAAATGGTTAACGCTTCTAATGACATTCTTCAAACAACTAATAACCTTGTTAGATAGTAAGTAGCTATTAATCAGATTTAAGAAAGAAGGAACATGAAAAAATTATTCAGTACAATTTTAACAATATTATTATTTGCAGCATCAGCTTCTGCAAATACTATCAGTGCTGATACTTTGAAAAAAGACCTTTTGGAAGTTATCCTTCAAGATTACTCTCAAAAAACTTCTGCTGATTTGGATATCAAAATAACAATGTTACCTTTCCAAAGCCTTACTTTGCCGGACGGAAAAATATCTTACGAAATAATTAACACAACCGATTCAGCAAATATCACCTCAAGAGATGTTAAAAGAGTAAACATATTGGTAAACAATAAACTTCAAAGAACTCTAAGTGTTCCTTTGACTATCAAGGCTTATGAAGATGTTTTGGTTGCAGGAGAGAATATTTCTAGAGAACAACCTATAAATTCTGCAAGAGTAGTTTTCAAAAAAATAAATATAGCAGATAAAAGTAATTTCGTCATAACAAGAGATATGATGAATAAAGAAATGATAACCAAAAAAGAGTTTCGTGACGGTGAATATATTGACAAAAGGTTTGTCAGAGTAAGACCTGATGTAACTCGTAATACAGAAGTTAGAATTATTCTTAATTCAAACAGTGGTTTTCAAATCGCAATAGACGGTATTGCAAAAACAGACGGTACAATAGGGGAATATGTAACCGTTGAAAACAAAATGTATAACAAAACCTACACTGCAAAAGTTATCGGTGAAAACAGAGTGCAGGTAAATATCTAAAACTAAAAAGACTTGGGAAGTGGTTAAAATGATAAAGAAAATATTAGTTTCAATAACAATGATATTAATGCTGACAGTTACCTTCGGGAATACTGCCAATGCAGAATCTTTATTTGTGCTTGGTGCAAACGCAAACTACGGTGGTTGTCCTAAATCACTGTTTAGTGGTGTTCAAGCACGACAAATCGGGGATTTGATATCAATTATTATGAGTGAAAGTATCACAATTAATGATAATTTGAACTATTCTACATCTAAATCAAGCACAACAACTGACGCTTTTACTTCGTTCTTAAAAGACTGGTTTAAACTGAGCTTCCTAAAAGGTTCTGACGGATACGGAGGAAGCAACGAAGTTGAATCAAACGCACAAGGAAACAGAACTTTTTCTTACGGTGACACAATCGCAGTACAAGTTGTGCAACAAATGCCAAACGGAAACCTTTCCGTACAAGGTAAAAAAACTCTTGTGAATGGCAACGAACGTATGGATTTAATAGTAACAGGTCTTGTTGACCCAAGATGGATTGACCAAAACGGTCGAGTTTATTCATACAATGTAGCTAATCTTCAATTTGCTCTATCAGGCAGAGGCGCAATCTCTAGAAGTCAAAACGAAGGTATATTCAACAGAGTTATCAAATACTTATTCTAATTTGAATAAAAACATACAAAGGACAAAAATTAAAATGAATAAAAAAATACTTACAACAATATTAATATTAACAATTTGGTTACTAAATCCTATAGCATCTATTGCAGCACAGGTAAGAATCGGAAACCTTGTTCATGTAAAAGGTGTCAGAGAAAACCAAATTGTTGGTTACGGTGTTGTTGTAGGTTTGCCGGGGACAGGTGACAACTCTCGTTCAACTCAGATTACAAACAAAATGTTAATCAGAAACTTAGGAACAGTAATTGACCAAGAAAACTATATCCAAAAAGGTTCATCAGCTGCAGTAATTGTTACTGCAACAGTTCCACCTTTTTCAAAAAACGGTGACAAAATAGACTGTACCGTTTCAACAATAGCCGATGCAAAAAGTCTTGAAGGTGGCGTACTTGTTCAAACTATCCTAAAAGCACCAAACGGTGAAGCCGTTGCAGTTGCTCAAGGCCCTGTTTCTGTAGGTGGTATTAATAAAATTGCAGGTTCTGCATCTAAAAGAACTGCAATAACTTCAACAGGCAGAATCCCCGGTGGTGCAATTATGGAACGTGATATAGAAACTCAAATCGGTGATGAAAACACAATAACAATTTCTATGGATAAATCAGACTTCACAATGTCATCAAGAATTGCTCAAGCGATTTCTAATACTATTGCTCCTGCAAAAGCTGTTGACGGAAGCTCTGTAATGATTAATGTTCCATCACGCTTTCAAAACGATAGAGTGCGTTTTCTTTCAATTATAGAAAATATTGAGGTTACACCAACAATCGAAACTGCAAAAGTAATCGTAAACGAGAGAACAGGCACAGTTGTAATAGGAAGTGATGTAAAACTTTTGCCTGCAGCCGTAGCGCATGGGAACATTACGGTTACTGTCACTCCAAACAACGAGGTTTCACAGCCTAATCCGTTCAGTGCAGGTGCGACAGTCGGGTTTGCTAACCCTCAAATCTCAATCGAAAAATCAAGCGCAAGTGTTATCAACATGCCTGCAAACAGCAATTTGAATGACCTTGTGAAAGCACTAAACTCAATAGGAGTTGCACCGATTGACTTGATATCAATTCTTCAAGCACTTAAAAAAGCAGGTAGTTTACAAGCAGAATTAATAATTATATAAGGGAAATTAATGAACATAGCATCAACAGGAATGGTAAGTAATATAGCTTCTAACGCAATGAATACAAGCGCTGTAAACAGTGAACAAGAAGTTTATAACAGAATCAAAAACTCAAAAGATACAAAAGACCAATTAATGAAATCGGCACAAGAATTTGAATCAATTTTTATAACAAAAATGTTATCCGAAATGGAAGACAGTGTTGATAAATCAGGTGGGTTATTTGATGAAAAATCCGGTGGGTATATTGATTCTTTTAAACCATATATGTTCCAAGAACTCGGTAGAAATTTGGCAAGCAACAAACATACATCATTCGGATTTGCAAAATCAATCTACGAACAAATGGAAAAATACGTTAAATAGACTTAGGCAATAATAAAAGGAACAGATAAAATGTTATCAGCAATAAACGGAAATAGTTCATTACAAATGATAAATGCACTCAACGCTTTCGGAGGGAATAAAAGAGTTGAGCCTGCAAATTCTAATTTTAGAGATATTGATACATCTAACGGAATTAATCTAAATGATAATGATAGTTTATTGGATAATATCAATCTTGATGAAATTAAGAACTGCGCACAAAAAGCAGGTGAACTTAATCTTACAAACGATGATATCAAATACGGACTTACATACGGGAGAAGCGTTATTGCAGACTATGTAGCATAGTGTGATATGAGGTGGAAAATGTACGAAGAAAATTTTAAAAACATTATAAACATTCTTGATAGAGAAATTAAACTCTATACCGAAATGAGAAATCTTTATACAGAAAAACGAGAAATTCTTGTAAAAAATAATATTCTTGATTTGAGCAAAGTTGATACAAAAATCATAGAAAACTATGAAACTATTAAGAAAATTGATGCTCAAAGAATAGAAGCAATAAAAACTCTTGGTGACGATATTCCAAATATGTCAGAATTGATTAGTAGAGCAAAAGAATTGTGTCCAAAATATTCTCTAAAACTTTTGGAACAACAAGAAACACTTAACAGCATCTCAAGCGCAATATCTGTTCTAAATCTTACAAATATGAAATTAATCAAACATGGAATGATTTTAACAGATAAAAAATTAAACATCATAATAGAGGCTTGTGCTCCTAAGGGTAATAGCTATACAGAAAACGGTAAAGAAGAAACAAACACTCTTGAAATGAGTACAATTGTAAGAGATGCGTAACGGGGAATTGATATAAATGAGTTTGATGTCAACATTAAATATGTCTACTAATGCAATGGGCGTTCACCAAAATGTCATTAGTATCGTATCAAATAACATATCTAATATGAATACCGAAGGTTACCATAAACAAAAGGCTAATCTTGGAACTTTGGTGCTTGGAATCCCTATTAACAATAGTGTTAATACTCAGGTAAAAACAAGTGCCGGAGTTGAGATGATTAATGTAGAACGATATACTACTACTTTTATTGGTTCATATTATCGTGATCAATTAACAAACCAATCGTACTTAAATCAAAAAGCTGATGGTATGCAAGATATCGCAGATATGTTTGATGAACTTAGTGGTAGAGGGCTTGATACTGCTTTAGAGGGTTTTTATAAAGCGTTAGATAATCTTAACCAATACCCTTCTGATATGTCAGCAAGAGTGAACTTTTTGGATTCTGCATCAACTTTGACAAATTCAATGAATCTTATTTCAAACAATTTGGATAAGATAAAAACAAAAAGTGTTGGTGATGGTGTTTCTCAAAAATCTCTTGAGAATTCTGATTTGTATGCACAGGTTACAAGTATAAATGACTTGTTATCGCAAATAAAAGATGTAAACAAAATGCTTATTACATCTCAAGGTGGAACACTTGATAACAACAACCTGCTTGACAGACGAGATGCTTTGATTAATCAATTAGCACAGTTGGGTAATTTTACGATTGATACACAGGCTAATGGCACAGTAAATGTTTCATTACAGGGAACAAGACTTGTTGGTGGAGCAGAGGTTTTGGGTACATTTGATGTGCAGACTGCAAGCTCTTATGATGATTATTGTAAACGTAATGGTATTGATAATACTAATGAATGTAATGCTGTTCTTATGATTAAAAAATCAAACGGTACGATTATTCAAAACGCAAATAAGAAATTTACTTCAGGTACAATAGGGGGAATTATTGAGGGTGCTACAAGTGTTGAAGGTGTAACAATTAATAGTGTTCAAAACAGTTTAAATACATTGGCAAAATCTATAGCTGATGTGTTTAACGAATTGCAAACAAGGGAAGGTGCTTTCTATATTGAAACAGTTAATGGCGAAAACAAACTCTCTAATACAGACCTTGATAAATACACCATTTTTGTAACAAATGACGGAACCACTGATATTACTGCAGGTAATATTTCGATAAATAGTTTACTTACAGAAGAAGGTGGTTATAAAAAACTTGCAGCAGCATATTTTGAAAACTATGACCCGAATAATCCAGATAGCTTTGATGTTAATGCAGTAGGTAACGCAAATAACATTATCGCTATGTTGAATACAAAAACAGATAATACTTCAAAAGGTTTTGATGATATTGGGAACATAGCATTCTCAGATTATTATAGTGGGTTATTAAGCAAAATAGTTTCAGGTACAAAAGCAGCACAGAATAGTGCAACTGCACAAGATAATGTTGTGACCTCACTAGACAACAAAGCTGCAGAACAAACAAGTGTCGATTTGAATGAAGAATTATCTGACTTGATTAGATTTCAAACTGCATATAATGCTTCTGCAAGAGTATTTTCTACTTGTAACACACTTTTAGACACATTAATTTCACTTGGACGATAAAGGATAGATAAATGATTTCAAGAGTAACATCATCGGCAGTAAATTCGACATTAGCATCTCAGATAAATAAAAGATATGCTGACTATGCAAAATTAACAAATCAAATTACTACAGGTAAACGTGTTAATTCTTTAATGGACGATACTATAGAATCAGTTAATATTATCAATTCTAATAGACAACTTACTCGTATTGGTGTTTTGGGTGCAAATGTGAGTTCTATTGCAAATGAAATAAAAGATTCATCAGAAACTATTGAAAAAGTTATTGATAAAGCTCAAAGAGCAAAAGATTTGGCAACTACAGCAGCAAACGGAACTTCTACAAAAAGCACAATAAAAGCGTCTTTATCAGAACTAGACCAAATTATCGAAACTGTTGTAAACCTTGCGAATACGAATTATAACGGAAATTATTTGTATGGTGGTACAAATACTAAAACTTCAGCTTATTCTATTGAGTATGGAATTGATGATAAGGGTAATAAGACAGACGAAATTATTGGTATTAAATACAACGGAACACCAATAGATAAAGACTGGCAAAGACAACTTGAAGTAGCTGATGGAGTGTTTCAAACGATGAATGTTACAGGCATAGAAGTTTTTGGAGATTATGACAAAGAACCTATCTACGAAGCCGATGGAGTTACTCCGGTGTTAGATGCAGATGGTAAACCAACATATAAATTAAATTCTTCAAGTGGTGTTATGAGCGATTTGATTGAATTAAGAAATGCTTTGCAAGATACAATAGATAAATTAGATGCTCAAGAGGCTTTGCCTGATAATGCAACACAAGCAGAAAAAGAAACTGCTGGAGCAGATGTGAAGGCTTGTTATGATAAAATTAACGGGTTATTAGATGGATTTTCAGAATCTATGGACAAGATGACATTAGTTAATTCTCGTTTTGGTACTATTACTAACAAAATGACAATGTCTACAGAGTCTTTAAAAGATAGTGAAAATAATTTGAAGGAATATGTTTCTGGTATTCAAGAAATTGATTTAACGCAAGCAGTTAGTGATTGGTATAATGCACAGTATGCTTATCAAGCAAGTATGCAGGCATCAACTTCTATTATGACAATGAACTTGTTGAATTATATGTAAACCCCAAAATATAATATCTAAGATTTATAAATAATACTTACCATTTATTAAGGACAATTTTGTCCTTTTTTTTTGAGCTTTTTAAACTTTTTGTAACAAATTATGTCGGTTCATTATTTTTAGGATTGAAAAACTGTTGCACATGATAAATAATAAGTATATACATTTACTACTAGGCTTGATTTATATTTGACGGAAAAAGGACATTCTGTCACATAATTAATTGAGTAAAAAAACATTTATTACAAAGGAAGTAATAAATCTATCACAATACGAATAAAAGCCATGGAGGCGAGGATATGGACTTTGATTCATTAATCAAAATGATGAATGATGAATACAATTTGTACAAAAGTTTGCAAATACTTTTTGTCAAAAAGAAAAGTGCCTTAATAAACAACGACCTAAAAACTCTCTCGATTACCGATAACAATATTATAAAAATTCTTACCACTATAAAGAATCGACCCAAAAGAGAATGTTTCACAAATCTAATCATTAATTACCCGACCAAAAAATCAGAACTCGAAAAATATCAAAAAGAATTCAAAAAAATATTAAACAACATAAACCTCTTAAACCAAGAAACATTTGAATTATTAAAACAAGGGATAAAGTTAGCAGATACAAAGCTAAAAACAATGATTAGAGCAGGAAGTCAATCACAAAGTTATTCAAAATACGGAAATTTTGAACAAAATGCAATAAGCACAGTCGTACAGGAAGTATAAACGAGGAAAATCTAATGAGTGGAATGTTTTCAGGATTACAAATCTCAGCATCTGCACTAAAAGTAAATCAATCAGCTATGAGTATTGTGTCGAACAATATTGCAAATGTTAATACCAAAGGTTATCACAAACAACGAGTAAATTTAGCAACATTGGTTGTTGGTGGAAGGATTTGGGGTAGCGTAACCAATCAAGTAAATTCAAGTATGGGTGTTGAACTTATAAGTGTTGATAGATACAATTCTTTACTTGAAGGTGATTATTATAATGAAGAATTAAGCAAACAAGGTTATCTAAATAAGCAAAAAGAAGCCTCTCAAAATATTCTTAATCAATTTGATGAAGTAAAAGGAAATGGGTTAGAAACGGCTTTGAATAATATGTATGCAAAGTTAGATAATCTTAGTCAATATCCTACAGATTCCTCTGCCAAAATATCATTTATTGATTCTGCATCTGTTTTGGCTGATAAACTAAATTCGCTTTCAGGTGCTATTACAAAACAAAAAACAGCAAGTGTTGGTGACGGCAAAACTCAATATTCTCTTGAAAATTCTGAACTAGGACAAACAGTTGATTTGATAAATCAAAAATTAGAAGAACTAACCTCTATAAATAAAATGATTATGAATAGTAATACAGGTACTCTTGAAAATAATAATCTTTTAGATAGAAAAGATGCCCTATTACAAGATTTGGCTCAATATGCAAATTTTGAACAAGAAACATTTGCTAATGGCTCTATTAACCTAAAACTCGGAGGAACAACTTTAATTGCAGGTTCACATCTAAACGGTACTTTAGATTTGAAATATTCTGACTCAGGAAATCCAACTGTATGTTTTACTGATAAAAGTGATAATTCAACTCTTGATATTAATAAAAAATTAGGTTCAGGGATTATTGGCGGACTTTTGGATACCTCGAATTATGATAATGCCCTAGCAGAATTAGATTCTCTTGCAGAAACTTTTTCAACTACAATAAATAATATTCAAACTCAAGAAGGTGCATATTATATTGATGGACAAAAACTTTCTAATCAAGATATAAATAAATACAAAATTTTTACAACCAACGATAACTCAAATAAGATTACTGCTCAAAATATTACAATCAATCCGTTATTAACTCAAAATGACGGCTATAATAAAGTCGCTACTGCATATTTTGAAAGCCCTGATAAGTTTGATGAAAATTCTGTAGGGAATGTGAACAATATTAATAATATGCTTAATACTAAAAATATTTTAGGACAAGAGTATTCAACAACTTTGGGAAAAGTCAGTTCTAGAGCAAATGCACAAAATAATGCTTCTGATTTTCAGGATTCTGTAGTCAAATCTGTTGGAAATCGAATTCAAGAACAAACAGGTGTTGATATGAATGAAGAATTAACAGATTTAGTCAAGTATCAAACTGCATTTGAAGCTTCTGCAAAAGTATTCAGTGTATGTAATAAGGTTCTTGATACATTGATGAGTTTGGGGGATTAAGAATATGATTGGACGTGTAACTTCAGCTTTAACAAATTCTAATTTAGTATTTAGCATGCAAAAGAGTTATTCAAACTATGCAAAACTTACAACGCAATTATCATCAGGTAAAAAAATTAATTCTATGCTTGATGACCCTACTCAATCTGTTAATCTTGTAAACTCAAAGCGAGAATTAACAAGAATTGATACTTGGAATAATAATATAAAAAGTTTAAAAAATGAAATCAGCCAATCAACAAATACATTAGACTTGTTGATAGAAAACGGACAGAGAGCCAAAGACTTGGCTACATCTGCAGCGAATAATGTTTATAACAACGGAAGTCTTGAAGCCGTAAAAGATGAACTTGACCAAATAATAAGTTCTGTTGTAAGTAATGCGAATACTAAATATGATGGTAAATATATTTTTAGTGGTACAAATACTCAAACACAACCTTATAGTATAGAGTATGCAGTAGATAATAATGGAAATAAAACAGATGAAATTGTCGGAGTAAAATATAATGGGACAGATAAAAATGGCGATTGGAAAAGAAGTTTGGAAATAGCTGATGGAGTATTTCAGCAAGGTAATGTTTTGGGAATAGAGGCTTTGGGTGAATATTCAAATGGTAATTCAGAAGGAATTATGAGTTGCTTGATGGAGTTTAAAAATACAGTATCTGATATTTTAGAAAACAAAAATGGTGCAAATTACAGTGATATAAGTGGTTTGTTGGATAAATTTACAACCTCTATCGATAAAATTGCTCAATCAAGCAGTAAACTTGGAAGTATAAGCAACAAACTTGATATGACACAAACCTCACTTGATAACAGTCAAACTAACTTGAAAGAAAAAATATCGGGAATAGAGGATTTGGATTTAACACAAGCTGTTACAGATTGGTATTCCAGCCAATATGCTTACCAAGCAAGTATGCAGGTATTCACTGCTTTTAACTCCATGTCTTTGTTGAATTATTTATGATGCTTTTTTAAAAGTGACTAAGTTAATAAGAAGATAATTGTTTCTTATTCACTTAATAACTTAACTCTTAGTAACATATAGCAAGTCATTCCGTACTTGATACGGAATCTGTCAGTTTGATGTCTTATTCACTTAGTAACCTATTAACTTAGTTACTTTTAGAAAGTCTCAGTTTTGTATGGATACAATGTATCTGCAGGAACAACTATTTGGCTGTTTACCTCTACTTGAGATGAGCCTTCAATAAGGGGGCTGTTTTTTTCAAAATAAAGGCTTTCGTTTTGGATATAATCACAAATTGTCTTTTCTAAATTAACTCCGAAATGTTGATTTATTTCTTTGATAAAATAACAAGGACTTGTTACATTTATCTCAATTATTTGTTCATTAACAACATCTAAACCTGCCATTGGAATACCCATTTTATTGAGTTCTTGCGCTACACGTTTGAAGTTTTCTTCCTCTGAAAAAGTTAATTTTGATTTTCTTATATAATTGTCATTATGTGTATTAAACTTGAAATCATCATTTGTCGGAAGTTTAAGTACACATTCAGATAATACATTATCACCAAGTGTCAAAACTCGTTTGTCACCAAACTTGATATCAGGAATATATTTCTGAACCATAACAAGTGAGTTTTCGTTGTTTGTAACACTATTAATGATAGAACGAGTATTCGGATCACCTATATGCAAATACATAACTCCCGAACCGAAGCATTGGTTTAGAGGTTTCAAAACAATTTCGCCACATTCGTTCAAAAAGTCCTCTATACGAGAACGGCTTGCAGACACAATATATTTTGGCATAAGGTCTGAAAACAACGCTGTATGTATTTTTTCGTTAAAGTTTCTAATAGAGCGTGGGTCATTGATAATCTTTGTATTTTTAACAAAATCAAGTACATAAGTTGCACTCAAATAATCTACATCTACAGGTGGGTCAGGACGGAACATAACCAAATCAAAGTCTTCTACTTTAAAGTTTAAAATATCTTTTTGATAAAAAATATTTTCATCTTCTACATAAGATTTGTAGGTCCTCGCATAAGCATTGGAGTTTTCAAGATACAAATTGTTAATTGTAGTTATACAAACATTATTACCTCTTTCTAATAACTCTTTTATAAGCCAAAAATTAGTAACAAGGTTGTTGAATTCAAAATACTTCAATTCAATTTTATCAATTACAAATAAAATATTCATTTATGCACCTCTTTTGTCCCCGAATTTAATATAAATAATCGTATCATTAAAATTTTTCTTCAACAAGATTGTAAAGTCTAATATAGCCCTGTTGGGCTAAAAAATCCTCCGGTTAGTGTACACAAGTGCAGATTTAAAAATTATTGTTTTTCGTAAATAACTGTTAAGAATTCTAAAAAATATAGCAATTTTTATTTTTCAGAATATTTAAATTTGGAGTAGAAAGGTAACCAACAAATATGACATCAACCACAATAGAAAAAAACTATACAACTAATTCAATTATTAAAGACTGGCTAACTCTAAGAGCCAAATTAAATAAAAATCCCGAAACAAATGAAAAAATCGATTTTGATAAATTCAATATAACTATTGAAAGTTAAAATATTTATTTAATTTTTGGGTATAAAAGCAGACAACACAATATTTTTGGATACATGTTACGATTTTGTAACATGTGCATTAAATAATGGCAATTATTTCGCTAAAAAATACTTTATATTCATGTAAACAGTTAAGTTATTAAGAATAATGGTTATAAATTTAGGGGAATAAAATTATGGCAGTTGGTGCTCAAGACAACCTTGACAGGCTTCTTGTCAAGAAGTATTCAGGTAAACAAGTTGAAAATCACGAAGACATCGTTTCTAAAATGGTTGACCCAAATAAAATGATGGAAACTATGAATGATGTTGCAGCTGTTCAAAGAACAATGCTCGCAATGTCTAACAAACTTGCCAGTATCTGCTCTCAAATCAACTCTAAAGCAAGATATAAATCGGGACAACGATTTTTACAAAGTTTTAATGGTTAAGTGTAAATAGGTATGTTATGATTAAAGCCTTGATAAAAATTATCAAGGCTTTTTTTTATGTGTTTTAAACTTTTTCCTAATCTTTTTCCTGCAACAATCTTTCTTTTATTTCGGGGAAAAGTTCACACATTTTGTTAATTGCACATTCTCCTGTCATTCCTACATTTGTGGTTGGATTTTTCATATTTTTTTGCCACAATGAATCAGTTTGAGAACCTTCTACAATATAATTTTTTAACTTATATCCATTTTTAAGAACTTTTATTTTGGTATTATTTCTAATTGCATGTCCCCAAAACCACAAATCATCATGTGTTGGAAGTTCTTTCATAAATTGTTCAGAATTTAAAACGTTTTCATGAAGAGATTTTGGAGGATATAAAACACCACCACAACCAACAGGTTCGTTTAAAAAATTTGGAAGATAGGTTGAATTATATATATAATTTCTTGCATTCATTGTAAGTTTATTATCTTTGTTCATTTTAACAACAAATGCTTGTCTTGCTTGAATACATTCAGGATTTTCAAGATAAGAATTATACAAAAATTCTAATAATCTTTTGTCATAATAATTGTCATCATCTACCGTTACAATAATATCATTCTTATATTCTGCCAACGCAGGTATAAGTTTCTTAAAAGATTTTATGTCATCTTTACACCATTTTATTGATAAACCAAACTCTTGAAGTTTTGTAAGATTTTCTGGTAGTTGTTTGTTTGGAAATTGCTCTTCTGAAAGCCATAAAATAACTTCATCAGGTTTTAATGTTTGTTGTAATAATGTAGATATTGTTTTATAAACTGAATTTATTCTTGCAGGATAAGTTGTTAATGAAACAATAAGTTTTATTTCTCTTTTTTTGTCGGTTACACCTAAAGTATTAACTTCATTAAAATTATAAATATAATTATATTTTTTACAAATTTTTATTCCAAAAATTTTAATTACATAATGGTCATCAATATTATTTATGGAAAAAAGCCAGTTTAAATTACTTTTTAATTCTTGTAAAAAATTAACTCTTTCCTTCTTATCACTATTCATTAATATCTCCAATCAAAAATAAAGATAATTTCCACAGACGCTTTGCTGATATTATACATAAAATTATTTTCAGTGTGAATAGTTTTGTTTTTAAAGTGAATAAGTAAATAAGTTATTAAGTTAATAAGAAACCGATATTGACAAACCATTCTTGAATTTCCTCCACGCTCACATAGTTTCGGCAAAGGAACTTCGTTCCAATAGTTTTTAGTAGTCACCATGAATT
>USCK01000019.1 GCA_900553205.1 uncultured bacterium
ATGAGGAAGTCCTGAAATAAATCGCATAAGTAACATCATGTGATAATTAACAGACATTGCAGTTATCAAATTCCCAAATAAATGTATAGACATAATTATAATAAGAATTTTCTTCAATGGTTCTTTACGCATTAATAAAACTATTCCTAACGCACCAAAACATACACCTAAAGCATAAGCAGAGATAAAATGACCTGCCTGAGGTATGGATATACCAAGAGAATTTGCAACATCAGGAAGAATCCCCATCATTACAAACTCTGCCATACCAAGTCCAAATGTCCCTAAAGCCAGTGCAAATAAACTTTTCTTCATACCCCAAATTATATTACAAAAAAGGGTGAAGAAAACCTTCACCCTTTTAGCTTTATTATTCTTCGAACAAATCAAAATGTCTAAGATTCATCAATTCGTTAGGCATAACTGTATCAGGAGCAAGAACTTCTGTATCTAGTCCTCTTTCTAGCAATTCGGGTTCTGAACTTATTAATTTCTTGTCAGCAGAAACAATATCACAACCTTCTGCAACTCCTATTATTTTAATTGTTCTTTCTGTTGGTGAGCCGTCAGAGTTTACAGCTTCTTGAACATCATAACTTGTCCAACTTTCAGTCAGACTTTCAATCTCTGCATAATCTTTATAATTACCTAATCGTTTGTTAATCTCTCTTTTTAACACTAAAGATACATAATCTTTTTGAGATTTAAACCTGCAAGGAAGAACAATTTTATCTCCAATGATTTCTTCAGGAGAACGATTTTCATATTTCTTTAACAAATCACCAGCAATATGTAAATGCTCTAACTCATAAGATAAGAATTCTTCCCAAATTGATTTTATACGTAAATCTGGTTCATCTTGCATACAGTTATAGTATGTACAAACCTCAGTAAACTCATGAAGTAATAGTTTTTCAAACGGAGTTTCTGTCGCATCTATCAACGATTCATACATAGTTACATGTTCTTCTTCAACATCTTTAATTTCTGCATAAGTTTCTCTTAAAGTTTCACTTCCATATTCATAACCATGTTCTGCATAATAATTATGAGTTTGTTGTTCTGCAGATACAAGAGTTAAAATATTCACTTTTGTTTGAGGTGTTGCAGTATTTTTATCATACGCATGTCTTAATCGCAATTTATTATCATTATGGTGTTGTTGAGTCGGGCGTCCTAACAAAACATCTGTTTGAGCTTGAACAATATCATTTGGATTAATTCCATGTTCTAAATATGCCCATTGAGAATATCTATACAAATGGTCAAAATCTTCTAGCAAACCAAAGTTAAATGTTTCTTTCACATAACTATCCGTTTCATTTTGGGCTAACCATGCCGTCAAATCAACAGCGACCTGTTCATACCCTAATGTCGTTTCTAAAACAGATTGATCAGAAGGTGCAAGCCAATTTATAGTAGTTTGTTGCATATCTTCTATTCGCTTTGTTTCTGCTAAAAAAGATTTTAGTTCTTCATTATTAGTACATCTTGCAAGTTGATGTTTAAAATTCCAGGACTCAATTTCTATACCATTCATAAGAATTTGTCTTGTCCTAGAATAACAATCTACATCATTTTTATTAAACGGACGTCTTGCAATATCATGCCAACTTCGTAATTGTTTTTCTAAAGGTGTACCTTTTTCTTTTAGTGGATTAAATGTCATATTAATTTCCTTTCTCCTTTATAAATTAAGAGAGTATGAGAATAACTCTCCAACTTTTGCGTTGTATTTTCTACCGTCATTTTGTGCAAAAAGATTTTCCCAATGACTCTTTGGTGTTTCATTTGTTGAATAAGATGGATTACACATCATCAAGTGATGTGTGTTTGTATCGTAACGTAATGGGAACAAGTCTTCCATTTGCATAAAACTAGCTAATTTATCACTTGGATATTCATAAGCAAACAATGCAGTATTTATTCGATTAAGTTTTTGTTCATAAGATAAGCCACCTGAATAATTATCATCTGAAACATCTACACCTGGAGCATATATCCTGTCATACTTTAATTGTTTTGAGTTATGTTTAACGACCTCGTACGAATCACCATTAAGAAAAGATGTTCCTGTTGTAAAACCTAAACTTTTAAACCGTTCAAAATCATTAGATGTTTTTTCACCAATAATACTTATATTTGTTTTTCCAGAACGCCTACGTATTTCGTGAAACATATATTGTATCTGTTCAAAACTTGGTAATGCACCTATTCCTGTATAATTCTCCATATCATAATTCCCAATATGCTTTGCAGAATCTACAAAAATTGCTTCAAAACCTAAATTAATCAATTTTACAGTTTCATTTATCCAAAGCTCTAAATGTTCCTCATTATCCCAATCGAATCTGATATCATTTGAATTTGGTATTGAAATTTTTATTTGGTCAGCAGAAATCACAGTTCTAAACCCAGTTTTTAACCCATGAAAATGTGCAATGTCATTAAAGGCTCTAAATTGTTCTTCAGGAGAAACATTATCAGTAATATCAAAATCTATAATATTTTGACTATAACCAGAATTTAATTTTATCCCATAAATTGAATTTTCTTCATTAACTGATTTTACATATCCATCACCATAAATATTCGGAAATATTTGCGATAGAATAACACAATTAGCCCAACTCTTTGCAGATGGAGGAATCGCAGACAAAAGTTTTATTGAACTTAATATCCCATTTTTACATCTATCACCATACATCTCAGCAATAGCTCGATTATTTATCTCTATATAATTTGCAAACCTTCCCCAATTATCACCATAATTTGGAGTCAATATTACATCGGGGAATTCTTCATAAAACTGATAACATTCACACATAGTAACAATCGAAGATACTGCATCTTTTAGCGAACGGGATAAAACCTCTACGGGCAAAATATTTGATACCCATTTTTTTATTCCAGCTTGATAACATCTATCTAATGTCCACTTATCAAGTTTTAAGTAATGAGTATTATTTAATACTGATAATAACTTATTAACAACATTCATAGTCAAAACTTAACAAATACAAAAGATTATTCATTACCAAATGTGGTAATAAATCTTAACAAAAAAGGCAATTTTATTTTTCACAGTGTTTTATAGGATTATGATAAATACAATTACCTCAAATCAACAAATCTCATTTACTGGAAAAACTTATTCTAAAAAAGCTATGCGAGAATGTGAAGAATTCTGCGAAGACTTTTGTAAGAATATAAAAAAAGGCAAAAAAAAATCTAAAAAACCTAGTTCTGCAAACTATAGAGCATACACAACAGGTATTGTTAATACCAACAATTTAGAAAGGTGTCCTTTTGGCTATAAAGCAAGAAATTCAAAAGAACTAATACCTTACACCGGGTCTTTAGATAAAGCTGTAGGTTTCTCTACAGAAGCCGGAGGATACGGTGGAGGTTGGTTAAAAGCTGACACTAATACGCCTTTATCAACTAAAGATGTTCATAACTGTGCGTTATTAAATTTGGTAAATGAAAATACAAATGAACAAATGTTATACCACGTATATGGTTTTACTCAAGCTAATACAGTTAAAGATTTTGTTGCTGATAAATTCCCAAGATTTACTAAAGTAAACATCATGCCTGGCGATCAATTCCAAACAAATTCAACTGTCAACAATATTGTTGAAGCAATTAATGAAATAAATCCAAAAGCCCCAAAACAATACTATCACATGCCGGTAGAAAACCCTGAAGTGATATCTGTAAACGGAGAACTCCAATTCTTACCTAATAGCAATCCTAAAGATATGACATTCCAACAAATAACGAACCAATATATTTATTAATTATTGTTTCTTCTCTGATTTGAATATACTTATCACCAAATCAAATAATAGTTGGTTTCTAACTACGTTTGCGTATTTGTAATAACGATATTGCAATTCCATACTAAGATGGTTTCCTACTCTATATTTTCCAAAAGCAGAAGCACCCCATATAAACATTGATTGATGAGGATTAACTGCAAATTGCCACCCTGCAAAAGCTCCATATCCATAAGATAATCTATTTTTAATATTTCCTACAAAACTCAAATTAACTGTATTATCGGAATACCAAACAGGAGAAAAATAACCACCATACAAATACCCTTTATTATCATAAAGATTTTCTAAATTCTTTTTATAACCGGAATTATAAGACACAATATCTGCTGAAATTTTTTGTAAATAAGGTTTTGATAAATCATATCTAAACAATTTTCCAACACCCAACATACCTTCCCAATAAGGGTTTGAATAAATATTGTATCCTTCTTTTACACCTATTCCGACTTTACCAAAAACATAAGAACGTCTAGGTAATCTATAGCTTGAATCTATATACAAATTATTATCTGCAATTTGTCCTGTAAACTTGTTGTTTATCATCACACCCACAGCAGACAAAAATGTTTGCTCTGAATTATTTCTATGAAACCCTAGTTTTATATTAAAATCATCATTTTTATAATATTTTACCCAAGTATCAGTTAATAGCATCGCTCCTCTATCTTGAAAAATCTTTACACCCAAATCTCCCTTTATTGCAAAATTTTTATTCAGCCTTCCTTGAGTGCCTAATCTTATTTCATTAGTTAAATTATTTTTAGGTTCAACACCTTGCCCCAATAACCGTCCTGAAGTATAAACATACATAATATAATCAAAATAGACTTGCATATTTTTTTCATAACAAGAATTACTTAGTGCTATTTTATTTACATCTAGCTTAAACTCTTCATTTAATTTTTGAATATACATCTCATACCCAGCTACAAATTGATAGGCCCGTTTCCTATGAATTTCATTCTCTAAACGTACTACATCATCAGTTTGAGCCATTGAATGAAGAATTTTCATAGCATCATCAAACAATTCTAGATTATAATATGCTTTTGCTTTTAAAAATTGCGTATCCTGTGTTGAATCTAATTTTGAAAGTTCTCTCAATCCCAACAGTTCAGAGCCTGTTGACACATAACTTTGATTCAAACTCATTTGTGCAAATTTATCATACGAGCTTTTTATCAAAATATTGTCATACACACTTCTAGCTTGTGTAGAATCTTTTTCAACGATTGAAAGATTTGCTTGAGCAAATAAACCTTCCTCTGTATCAAGCAAATCATTCTCCATTGCAACTTTGTAAGCATTTTTATAATCTCTTAATTTTGTAAGTATTTTCAAATACAATACTGAGGTATATTTTGTTTTGCATTTTGAATTATACAAATTCTCTATTTCTATTTTGGCTTTTTTGTAATCTTCTTGCTCTATCAATAACTCAACCTGATTGATTATATTTTCATAATAATTACACACAAAATCATCTAAATTATATTCATTTAGATTTTCACAATACCCAATATTGAAATTTGCACAGACAAAAACAATTAATAAGATTAATAGTTTTTTCATAAAAATATCATAAAAAATAAGAAAGTTTAATATAATAAGTCAATATGGCAATATCCTATAGAAACTAGCATTATTCATTTTATTAAATTATGTATAAATTAATAAAACTCTTAGCAAATTTTATTTTTACGAGTTTTAAATACAGTATGAATATACAATCTATCCCCCAACAACCTACATTTACAGGTAGAAGCAAAGAACTTAAAGATGCTGATAAAATTATGCGTAATTTGATGCATGAGTATCCAGCATTTTCAACATCTCGTGTAAAATTCTATGACATTTACACTACAAAACCTCAATCTAGAATGAAGCTAATGCCTATATACTGGAAATTACATGCTGCAAGAAACGAGCTTTCAAAATATAAAGGATCAGAATTAATCAATAAAACTTTTGATATGGTAAAAGAAGAAAAAAATGCCAACTGTGCAGAATTTGCCACAATGGCAAGAGGAGCATTTCTTGCTAACGGTTACAAAGATGTAAAAATAGGTTCTCTAAGAATCCATTTTCCTAGAGAAGACTCTTTTTTACCTCCACTTATGGCAAGCAAAAAAGCCGATCATAACGTATTAATAGTTAATGCTGGGAAAAATGCTAAATTAGATGACCCCAAAACAATATCTAAAAAAGCCTTTATAGTTGACCCTTGGGGTGGATTTTGTGACTATGTAGCGAACGCATTTAATAAATACAAAGGTGTATTTTTAAAGGATTTACCTCCAGAAGAACAAACTGCTCCAAAGAAATTTATATTTGCAGAAAAGCATAAAATGATTATTACATCATCAACTTGCAATTCTATGGCTAAAAAACACCCCGAATTGGTTGTGAATACCATACCTTTAGCATCATCTTGAGCGTAGCGAAAGATCTCTAACAAGGTTTGATATTAATTTACATGAGATTCTTCGGCTAAAGCCTCTGAATGACGGCAGAATTATTCATTCCGTATCAAGTACGGAATGATGAAACAACAAACAGAAATTCTATTAGAACAAACTTTCTCATAAAATTATTAAGAAAAAATATTCTTTCCGTCTTTATCGAAGAATAACATATTATCTGAGGAAATACCCAAAACAAGTTCTTCGCCGATATGAAAATCAGGTGTTAATCTGGCAGAACATTTCTTGCCTTGGATATCAAAATATGCAATCTTTTCAGAGCCTAACATTTCTGAGATATCAACTTTTACTGCGAACTTGATATCACCACCTGTCATATTCTCAGGACGGATACCGATTATAATCTGTTCTTGCCCTGATATTTTTTCTTTTATATTATCAGGGATTCTGATTTTTACATTTTCAAAACTTAAACTATCATCTTCAACTTTTGCATCAATAAAGTTCATCTGACCGATAAAACCCGCAACGAATGTATTTGCAGGATTAGAATAAATATTATCAGGAGTATCAACTTGTTGAATAAAACCTTTGTCTAACACAACAATTCTATCACCCATTGTCAGCGCTTCTGTTTGATCATGAGTCACATATACAAATGTTGTTTGAAGTTTTTTATGCAACTTCTTTATTTCAGAACGCATTTGAACTCTTAATTTTGCATCTAGGTTTGATAAAGGCTCGTCCATAAGAAAAACCTTCGGATTTCTTACAATAGCTCGTCCCAAAGCTACTCTTTGTCTTTGACCACCTGATAATTGTTTAGGTTTTCTATCCAAAAACTGTGTAAGATTTAGTATCTCGGCAGCTTCTTTTACTTTTTTATCAATAGTTTGTTTATCAACTTTTCGCATTTTTAGCCCGAATGCAATATTATCATATACGCTCATGTGAGGATACAACGCATAACTTTGGAACACAAAAGCAATATCTCGATCTTTTGGGTGTACATTATTGACGACTTTGTCATCAATAAGAATTTCACCTGATGTAATATCTTCAAGCCCTGCTATCATTCTTAAAGCTGTAGATTTACCACAACCTGAAGCCCCGACCAATACTATAAACTCTTTATCTTTTATATCTAATGACACATCATTTATGATAAGTTTTTTGTTATCATAGCTCTTGTGCACATTTTTGAATGTTACGCTACTCATTTACTTCTTTCTCAAACGGTAAAATTATTTTAAAAGCAGTTCCTTTTAACGGAACAGTTTCTGCCCAAACAATACCATGCAAATAATTCATAAGATTTCTTACACTGGCAAGAGCAATAGCTCTGAGAATTGAACGCTTATTTGACTTATCAACAACAGCGTATGGGTCAAACAAGGTTGGAATTTCTGATTCCAGAATCCCGTTACTGCTACTCATAATTGTTATTACTATACCTGAACAATCTGTAAGATTGTGTGTTGTAAGAAATTCTTCATCAGCTGTCGCCAAATTAACATCTATAGTTCCCAAATCAGTTGCTCTGATAAGAGTTTCCATAAGTGTTTGAAACATTAATTTAAAAGCTTTTTCATCAGAATAAATTGTCTTTTTAACATTTTCTTCAACAGTTAAAGACATTTCCAATTTCTTTTCTGAATATAATTGTTCACTTGTACGAATAACAGAATTTATCGTATTTGCAATATCGAAGAATTTTATTTCTTTTTCAAACGCATCACTTTCTGTTTGGGAAAGTTCTAATAGCTTATTGAAGAAGTATAATAAATCAGAAGAATTTTTATTAATAATCTTTAGATATTTTTCTTGTTTTTCTGAAACCTTACCACCTAAACCATCAATAATAGCTTGAGAAAATCCAATTATTGAATGTAGTGGTGATTTTAAATCATTTGAAAGCTTAATTAGGAACGCATTTTTATCATTGTTTATTTTTTTGCTGTTTTCATGACCTTCAAGAATAGTGTTCACTGTTTTGTATTTTTGAGTGGCATCTCTTAAAGATACGACATAAGCGCCTTCAATAGCTTTTGCTGTAAGTTCCATATATTCTTCGGAACCAACAGTTTTTGCAACAACAGGTTTTGCAGTATTGGCAGAGGCTATAATAATATTAAGTCCGTCCACTAAATACTCGTCAATATTTGTATTTATTAGCGAAACGACTTGTGGAAACAATGTCATAGCGACATCATTATTCCATTGAATAGTACCTTCTGTTGTTATCAATACTATACCATCAGGAAGGCAAGATTGAATATCAATAACTCTTGTTTTAGATAAAAAATTTTTTAGTCCCATTATTATATTCCTTTTCGACAATATTCTATCATTAAATATGATTCTGGTAAATAGTTTAAGTTATAAAAATCGTTACATTCCTTTTTATTATGTTCAAAAATAAAATTCATCAATGTATAATTTTTTATGAGGGAGGGAATTTAAAGTGGCAGTTTCATCATATTCAAAGAAAAATCAAGACCCTGCAGTATCGGCGTTAATGCCCCAAAATACAGATGCAGAGGAAGCTGTACTCGGCGCAATTTTGGTTAGCCCTGTATGCTTGACCAGAGTCGTAGAATTTTTAACTCCGGAATCTTTTTACAAACCTGCACACAGATATGTATATGAAGCAATGTTACAGCTTTTTAACAGTAATGACAGAATCGATATCGTATCTGTATCAGATGTATTGAATATGAACCAAAAGCTCGAGCTTGTCGGGGGTCGTGCGTTTATCAATGATTTGAGCTTTAAGACTATCACTACCTCAAATGTTGAATATTATGCTAAACAAATTCAAGAAAAAGCTATCAAACGTTCTTTAATCAATGCAGGTTCAGAAATCGTAACCTCAGGCTACGAACTTACTCCTGTTGAAGAATCTCTTGAAAAAGCTGAACGTTTAATTTTTAATATTGCCTCTCAAAAGGCTACAAAAGATTTGACCCATGTAAAGGATTTGGTATTAAAGACTTACGAAAAAATCGAATACAGATACCAACACCGAGGAGAATTGACAGGGGTATCGACGGGTTTTTATGAGCTTGATGAAATGACAAGTGGGCTTCAAAAATCCGATTTGATTATTCTTGCAGCCCGTCCTGCTATGGGTAAAACTGCATTTGCTCTGAATATTGCACAAAACGCAGCTTTGAGAGGAAAAGCTCCCGTTGCGATATTCTCTCTTGAAATGTCAAAGGATCAACTTGTTCAGCGTTTATTATGTTCAGAAGCCGAAGTTGATTCCCAAAGATTGCGTTCAGGGAATATGGTTGATAAAGACTGGGACAAAATGGCAGTTGCGATGGACGCATTTGCGTCAGCTCCAATTTATATTGATGATACGGCAGGTTGTACATTGACGGATATCAGAGCGAAATGTAGAAGATTAGCGATGGAAGAACCTAATCTTGGCTTAATTGTAATTGACTACCTTCAACTGATTGAATCATCAGGAAAGGAGGACAGAATGCAACAGATTTCTGCTATCTCCAGAGGTTTGAAAATTTTAGCAAGAGAATTGAATGTTCCGATTATTGCATTATCACAGTTATCTCGTGCCGTTGAATCAAGAACAGATAAACGTCCAATGTTGTCAGACTTGAGAGATTCAGGTGCGATTGAACAAGACGCCGATATAGTAATGTTCATTTATCGTGACGAATACTACAAAAAAGAGGCAGGCGAGGAAGAAGATATGTCAGCCAAAGCTGCCAATAAGGGTGAATCTGAAATCATCATTGCAAAACACAGAAATGGTTCTGTTGGGACAGTAAAACTCCTATTCCAAGGCAATATTACAAAGTTCAAAAACCCTATCAAAACAGATGTGTTTTAGTTAGCTTGAGCTTCTCTTTGGATTTGCATACAACGATATTGGTTTGCGAGTTGTAGAATTTCAGATTGTTCTTCTTGAATATTATCCATTCTTATATCTATTCTAGCAATATGAGCAAGTCTTTCTTGCTGGATTCGCATAGTTTCTTGCATTTTTGCCATAGCCATATCCTGATTCTTCAAAACAGAATTCAACCTTTTTATTAAAGCATCTTGTTGGTCTAATCGTTGCATCATTATTTGCATCGCATCTTTTCTTTTTTGGTTTGCCTCTTGCGACATAGCTAAGCATAACTGCAAGCGCTTGACTTCCAATTCCAGTTTTGCGACTTTTGAACCTTCTTTATTTTTGTTTGTGACAGTAAATAGATTATCAAAAATATTATCCATATTATTATTTTAATAGTATATCCATGATTTTCAATTAAACTTTAGTTGGAAAGTATTTTTTAGAAGTTGCTAATCTTTCACTCCTCTGTTCTAACGGACATCTCCTCTATTGCAATAGAGAAGAACGAAAAACAAAATACCCCCTCTATTGATATATAGGGGGTAGGTGGAGTGAAGATATCAATTAGTCATTCCGTACTACGATACGGAATCTGTTAGTTTGATTTCTTAATAATAACCAACATTGACAGAATCTATGCAACTTGCAAAGTATAACCAAGTTCTTTTAATAATTTTCCTATAGTATCTAATCTTGGAGTTCGTTCACCTTTAAACATTTCGTATAAGGCTTTGCGAGTAATATTAGTTCGTTTAGAAAATTCATTTATACTCATTCTTGCTTTTATTACTTGTTCAAGCGATTGAAAAAATAAATCATAATCACCATCAGTAATAAATTCTTGTATTGCAGAATTTAGATACATTTTTTGATATTCTTCATCTTTTAAAACTTCAGCCATATGGTCTTCATGCGTTATATTTTCTGATTTTAATTTTTCAATATCCATTTTAGTTGTACCTTTCGTTAAATTCTTCTAAATATTTTTTAGCGAGTTCAATATCTTTTGATTGTCGTTTTTTATCACCTGCTAATAAAAATATAACTATAGCATCATTACATTCATATCCGTATATTCGGTAGCCTGAGCCTTCTTGAAATTTTATTTCAATTAAATTATCAAACCTGCGACAATTCCCAAAATTACCTAATTTTATTCGGTCAATTCTTCTATCTACAATCAATCTTATACTTTTGTCCATTGAATTATACCATTCAAGATATGGGCATTTGTTACTAATTGTTTTGTAATAAATTACCTCTTTCATACTACCATTGTATCTAATTAGATACAATTAATCAAGTGGCTTTGTGCTAACTTTTTATAATTAGTCATTCCGTACTCGATATGGAATCTGTTAGTTTGATTTCTTAATAATAACCAACATTGACAGACCCTGAATGAAATTTCTGCCGTCATTCAGAGCCTTTAGGCGAAGAATCTCATGCAAGCCTAGCAAAAGATATTTCGCTATCGCTCAATATGACGGTAAGATATTAGTCACTTAACTCTTAGTAACTTTCCAAAACATATATTAACTTTTGTAAAGAAAAATGTAACTTGTGAAATTAGCGAGTTTTAAAATACTTTATATTTTAGTAAGAGATAGAGCAAATTGAATATAGTATGTAAGAGAGCAAAAGGTCGAGCCTTGCATAATAAATTGCGAATCTTTTATGAGAATTACTTTAATATTGGAGCAATAATATGGGCACACATATTTTAAACCTAGGCAATAATAGAACTGAGAAATACACACCTGATATAAATATAATAAACTCCAAAAGTAACTCTAATAAAGTTAAAAAGACTGCAGTGAATACCATATTTGGATTTGGTATGCTTGGAGTTGCAGCTGCAATAAAAGGTAAAGGCACTGCAGGCACACAAACAAAACAAACTCAAGAAGCAGAACAAAAGAATCCAATCCAGACTGAATATCAAAAGGTAACAATCCAGCTTGCTCAATGTGACGGGACATTAAAAGGTTTAAGAGAACAACTAAAAACTGCTAATAAAGAAGTTATTCGTCTAACGAAGGCTACGGACGAAAATGAAATAAAAGCAAAAGAAGCCGAAGTAAACAAGCTAAAAGAAGAATTATACACAAAAAATGGAGCATACCAAGAAAATGTTTCAAAAGTTGTTGCATGTGATGAAAAAGTTGCAACAGCAACATCAACATTGGAAACTGCAACTAACAATTACAATTCAATATCAAGTGAAATTGCATCTTTAAAACAAACAAAAGCAGGTCAAGAAGCTTTGATAAAAGGTGGAAACCCAAATGCAGAAAAAGCGAAGGAATATTCTGCAAGATTAGATAAACAGATAGAACAAAAAGAAATAATCAAAACTCAAGCAGAAAAGGATATGAAGGTTGCCCAAAAAGCATTAGAAAATGCAAATACTAAAAAAAGTGAGTTACAAAAAGATATGGGGCCTAAATATCAAGAGATTCTAAATACTAAAGCTTCTTATGATAAGCAAAACGCAGAATTAACGAGTTACAAAAATGGGCTAACGGCAAACAAAACTGCTTTGAAGAACTTGACAGAAACAGTACTACCTAAATTAAAGGTTCAAATAGCCGACCTGGAACAACATTCTATGGAGTTGAATGATGATTTACTTGAAATATCTGGTAAAGATGCTTTAGCTCAACAAGAAACAAACAACGAGATTAAAGATTATGCGAAAAAGTATAATGACGCCAAGAATAATGATGGTAATTGGTGGAAACGCAATATGCCAACTTGGCTAGGAGGTTCTAATAAAGCTAATAAAGCAGAATACAAAAAGAATCATGAAGCAAAAAATGCGATTGCTACAGGATTAAAACAAGACTACGATATTAATGTCAAAGATTATTTAAAAACTGATAAACCAACCAATACCTTAAACTATGTTAAAGCAAATAATTGTAAAGGTTTGTACAATTATATCGAAAAGCTTTATAAAAACAATCCTAGTATAACTGAAGCTGAGATAGAAACCAACTTAAAGACTCTTGCAAAGAATATTATTAAGGATAATAAAACCAATGCAAAAGCAGCTTTACAGAAAGCAGGTTTTAGCGACGACCAAATTAAGAAATATTTACCAAAACCTCAACAATTCCTAGATTCTCAAACTACAGGTAATAAACTCGTAACGAGAACAGAAAGATTTGATATCACTTAAGGTCTTTGACGGGATTTTCTTAAATACTCAAATTAGCGACATCAGTTTATATCAACTACACTAACACCGTCGCCACCTTCGGCATTTTCACCAGCTCTATATTTGCATACATAAGGCGAAGTTGACAAGAAATCTCTTACACATTGTTTCAATGCACCTGTACCATGTCCATGGATAATAAACACAGGCGTCAAATTGACTAAACTTGCTTTATCCAAATACGCTTCCAATTCATCAAGAGCTTCTTCTACCCTATACCCTCTCAAATCAAGAGTATTGGACATCGCATAGCGTTTGAGTTCTATCGGTTCAATAAGTTTTTTAGGTGTATTTGTTTTTTTGACCAAAGCTCTATTCAATACTGCCAACTTATTCTTTTTCATCTTTGTTTTGATATTCCCCATCATTACAAAGACATTACCACTCTTATCTGGCGTCTCTAAGAGTTCAACCTCTTGGTTCAAATCTTTTAGCATAAAGACATCATGAGGTTTTGCAATACTCCAATCAATTTCTTCGTATTTTTCACTCTCAATAAGTTCATTTATCCCTTTATGGAATTTGCTTTCAACCCTTGCAAGTCTTGAATATGAGCGCCTTGCAATCTTTTCAGTTTTCTCTTTTCTTATCTCATACAATATATCTTTTATCTCAGATTTTACTCGATCCATTTCACCTTCAAATCTGTTTTTAATTTGTTTAATTGTCTTATTCTTATCCTTTTTCAGCTCTGTCAGTTTCTTTTCATACTCCTTCTTCAAATTTTCAACTTCATTTTTGGCATCTTCTGACTCTTGAAGATTAGTTGTCAATTTGTGGTGAGTGTCTTGGAGTTTTTCAACAACAGTACTAGAAATATCTCTATGATTATTCAACAAGTCTTTTGCTTGTTCTATCAAATCATTATCAAGTCCCAACATAGAAGAAACTGCTATTGCATTACTAAGCCCAGGTATCCCGATAATCAACTTGTATGTAGGTGACAAGGTAGCTGTATCAAATTCAACACTCGCATTTTTAAAATACTTATCTGTATATTCCAAAGATTTAAGTTCACCATAATGTGTTGTTGTCACGCATACAGAACCTAAATCTTTTAATTTCTTTAATATAACTTCGGCCAAAATTGCACCTTCTTGAGGGTCTGTACCTGCACAAAGTTCATCTATCAAAACAACAGTTTCATAATCTGAATGATTAATTATATCTATAACAATTTTTATATGTGATGAAAAAGTAGAAAGATTTTGTAGAATATTTTGTTCATCACCGATATCTGCAAAAACATTCCTGAACGGATAAATCTTACACGCACCACAAGGCAAAAACATGCCGGATTTTAGCATCAACAAAAATAACCCGACAGTTTTTAGAGCAACTGTTTTACCACCAGTATTTGAACCTGTGATAATGATGGATTTATAGCTGTCACCTATTAAAAAATCGTTCTCAACTATCTTTTCTACATTACCAATAAGCAGTGGGTGGCGCATTTCTTCTATTTTGATAATCTTATCTTCCTCGAGTTCAGGCTTGATTGCAGAAATTTTGACGGAGTATCTGGCTTTTGCAAAATGAAAATCTATTTCTGCAAGAATTTCAACGGTATTTTTTATTTCATTAATATCGTTTTTAACCATTCTTGTTAATTCTATTAATATATGAATAATTTCAGCTCTAATCTTTGCTTTTACTTCTCTAATTTTGTTATTTAAAGGTACAATTTGTTTAGGCTCAATATAAAAAGTCTTGCTTGTTGCTGAAACATCATGTACAATACCCTCAACTTTATTCTTGGAAGGCGCTTTTACCTGAAAAACAACTCTTTCATCTCGCATAGTATAGATTTGTTCTTGCAAGTGTTTATTAAAATCAGGACTGTTCAAAAGCTTTGTAACGGTTTCTCTCAACTGAGATTCAGTATCCTTGAGAGAAGAATACAACCCACTCAAAGTTTGAGTAGCATTTTGTCTGATTTCATAATTCTCATCAAAAGTATCAGAGATTCTATCTTCCAAATCTTTGTTTACAAAAAGATTTGATGCCAATTTATTCAAAAGAGCATCAGGTTCAGCGTTCTCTCTCAAAAAACTTTTTACAAGCCTTGAAGTTCGCAAGGTCTTGGCAAAATCAATAAGTTCATCTTCTGCAAAATATTCAGAATTAAGATTTACCTCGTTCAAACTTATAACATATTCAATAGGAATATCAAGCGCAAAATCAAGGATTCTACGAGCTTCGTCTGTATATTGAAGATTTTGCTCAATAATCTGTCTGTTTGTTTCAGGTGTGAGCTTTAAACACAATTCTTTTGACAGCTTTGTTTTTGCAAAACTTGAAAGAATTGATATAACCTTGTCATACTCAAGGGCTTTTAACGATAATTCCCTAATATCCATACATTTATAATAACACAGACTATCTAAATTGACCTTTGGATTTTAAAATACATATGAACTTGAAATATCAAAAGGTGTTTTCAAAAGCTCTTATTGAATAAATTACTTAGATAAATATACATAATTTTGATGAATTTAAAATTTCTACAAACTCTAAATATGTTTAAGCTATAATAGTTTTATGAAATATAGAGATAATGTTAGAAACTTTTGTATAATAGCGCATATTGACCATGGCAAATCTACACTTGCTGATAGATTATTAGAAGCAACTGAAACTATTGCACAAAGAGATATGCAAAATCAGTTAATGGATACTATGGATATCGAAAGAGAACGTGGTATCACTATCAAATTAAATTCTGCAAGAATGCACTACAAAGCTAATGACGGCAAAGATTATATCCTTAACCTGATTGATACCCCTGGGCACGTTGACTTTTCTTATGAAGTATCTCGTTCACTTGCTGCCTGCGAAGGTGCATTGTTAATTGTTGATGCGACTCAAGGTGTCGAAGCTCAAACTTTAGCTAATGTATATTTAGCAGCTGAACAAAATTTGGAAATTATTCCAGTTATAAACAAAATAGATTTACCGTCAGCAGATGTAGAAAGAGTTAAAGAAGAAATAGAAGAAACTCTTGGTATAGATGCATCAATGGCTATTCCTGTTAGTGCTAAAACGGGTGAGAATATTCACGAAGTCTTAGAAGCTATTGTAAACTACATGCCACCTCCAGAGGATACTATTGAAAAGCCTCTAAGAGCATTAGTATTTGATAGTGCGTATGACCCATATTTGGGAACACTTTGTTATTTCAAAATCGTTGATGGGGAAATGGCTCTCGGGGATAAGGTTAAGTTTTTGGCATCAGGCAAAGAATATGAAATTGTAGAACTCGGGTATTCAACACCGACAAGAGTTCCTGTAAAAAAACTCGTTTGTGGTGATGTTGGCTACTTTGCAGGTTCAATAAAAGAAATTACACGTTTTGTTGGTGATACGATTACTCACGTTGAACGTCCAGCAAAAGAACCACTTCCTGGATATAAAGAAGCTTTACCTATGGTATTTTCAGGGCTTTACCCTGTTGATAACGAAGATTACCATGAACTAAAAGAAGCATTAGAAAAATTAAAGCTTTCAGACAGCAGTATAACATTTGAACCTGAAACCTCATCTGCGTTAGGTTTCGGTTTCCGTTGCGGGTTCTTGGGAATGTTACACATGGAAATTGCTCAAGAAAGACTTGAAAGAGAATACAACTTGTCTATTGTAACAACAGCTCCATCTGTAATCTACAAAGTTCACAAAACTGACGGAGAGGTTGTAGAAATTGATAACCCTGCAAATCTTCCTCCAGCACAAGTGAGAGATTATATAGAAGAACCTTATGTTAAAGTTTCAATAATAACACCAAACGAATTTGTAGGAACATTAATGGATTTATCTCAGTCTAAGCGAGGTATATTTATCAATATGCACTATATAGACAAGGTCAGACAAGAACTTGTCTATCATATACCGTTAAGTGAGGTTATTACAGATTTTTATGACCAATTAAAATCTCGTTCAAAAGGTTATGCGAGCCTTGATTACGAATTTGTTGATTACAAACGCTCAAAACTCGTAAAACTTGATGTCCTTTTAGCAAATGAAGTTGTTGATGCGTTGTCAGTAATCTGCCACGAAGATAGTGCGTTTTATATCGGACAAAAACTAACTGCAAAATTAAAAGAGATTATTCCTCGACAGTTGTTTGAAGTTCCTATTCAAGCTGCCGTAGGTGGTAGAGTTATTGCCCGTACAAACATCAAAGCTTTAAGAAAAAGTGTACTTGATAAATGTTATGGTGGTGATATTTCAAGGAAACGCAAACTTTTAGAAAAACAAAAACGAGGCAAAAAACGTATGAAGGCTGTCGGTAAAGTAGAAGTTCCACAAGAAGCATTCATGGCAGTTTTGAGCCTTAATGACGAAGGTTAAAATAAAAAAATCAGGGGGAGTGAAATATGATTGATAGTTTATTATTATGGCTAAGTGAAACAATGGAGCATATAATAACTGTTTTAGGACCTTGGGGTGTTAGCTTGCTAATGGCTATTGAATCATGTAACATTCCACTACCGAGCGAAGCAGTTTTACCTTTTGCTGGTATTTT
>USCK01000020.1 GCA_900553205.1 uncultured bacterium
TTCGTGGCTCGCAATCCTGTTAAATTTCTATCCTACATGAATAGCAAATTGCAAAATAATTCTAAAACAACAATATATTATATTTACATAATTTTACATTACTTTTATTTTTACTAAAGTTTTTATTAAACTTGCCGTCATACAATATTGTACGAAGTATCGCTTTTATCAATGATAACAAATTTAAAACAGGGCGTATGACAAATAGTGTAAGTAATGATAACAACGATAATAGCATCTCGATAAATGAACTTCAGAAAAAATTGTCGAGTTCAGAATCTACCATTTATACCGAACAAGGTATGAAGTCAATTTTTGATGCATACAATACTAAGAAAAATTCTGACAAAAACTCAATAGAGATTTTAGATTCTAACGAGTTACAAGAGCTTGTTAATGATATAAAATCTTATGACGGTAAAATTGATGCATCAAAAAAAGACGGTTATATAGATATAGATGAAGCAAATTTATTTATTAAAGGTTTCAATGAAAAACATAAAAATACCCCGATAAAAACAGAAGACTTATTCGGATTTATTACAAATTTTTTAAAACGGCAAAATGTTAATGATAAAAAAAGTCAATATGTCCATAGAAAAGTTAAAACTGTAGGAAAACCTCTTTCCCAAAAATCTGTTTCAATTGTTGCTAATATCAATGGTGAGCCTAAAGATATCATTATTGACATTGAACTATATGCGACTCAAGATAAAAAATATATTCTTATGTACAACTATGGAGCATCTACAGGCGCAGAACATAAACAAAATCTAGCAAAAGAATATGGTTATGAAGGAAAAGATGCTTGGAATGAATTTATGACAAATTCTCTCCATTTTGACTCAGACACTTATGAAATATCATTCTTACCAACACCTCTTACCAATAAAGCTAAAAAATATAACACTCCAAAGATGACTGGAGGCTCTCCAACATCTTTATCCAGAATTGGTAGGAGAATAGATAAACCTCTCACCGATAAAGAAATTTCTAAAATAGATGAAAGATACTCAAACCCTGAAGTCATCAATTCAATGACTCAATTTTGTGATTTTATAAAATCCTCTATAGCTCAAGCTGAACAAGATTTAAATAATGATGCAAAAACTTATGGCTGGGCAGAACATGTTGCAGATTTTCTTGGCGAATTTCGAGAAGTTAATACAATGTCTAATATGCGCCAAATCCTTGCTGATGCAAAACTATATTTATATATGATGATGAATGCAGATAATTCTCCTAAAGGAATTAAAGCGGGTAAAGATTTTTTTGCAGTGTATAAGAATTTTACAGGTAAAAAAAATTTTGATGAAAAAGAAATACAAAACTTTTTAAAAACAAACCAAAAATATAATTATCAAGAACCTGTTATTCAAACTTACAAATTTATCAAAAGCAATTTGAATAATTCAGTAAATGAATATGCCAAATATTATGCTAATAATCAAAATGAAAATTTTAAAGATGATAAATACAATCAGTCTAAAGTTCGTGAAGCTTTTGATAATATGTATGACATGTTTTATTCTCTGACAGGCATGTCTAAAGATAACTTTATCTCAATGTTAAAAGATTTAGAAGCTCAAGGAAAAGACCCTATAGAATTTTTGCGTAATTTTTCTAAAAATATTATTAATGCATCTGAACAAAATGTAAAAGAAACTTTAGGTATTGATAACATAGAAAAACTGGAAGATTATGAAAAAGATTTACAAGAAAACTATGATACATCAAGAAAAACTGCATTAGGCGATGATGGAGATTTAGTAAATCGAATTGCTAAATATAACAGTTCTCAACTTTTTGTAGGTTCATTAATTAGTGGTGTCGCACAAATGGCATTATATGCAGCTCTCATGGCTATTTGTCCTGAATTCGCATTTGCTAAAGGTATTCAATCAGCATCATCAACTGTTAGGGGTAGTGTTGGAGCGCTTGAAACAATATTTTATGGTTATGGAAAAAGTGTCCCTTATACTATTACCTCGGTATTAAAAGACACTCCTTCTGCAAGTACTGTATTCTCATTATTATCTAATGAAGGACTTAAATCTGGTAGTTCTTATGCCATTTCTTCATTAGTAATTGATGGAGCAAATAAAGTTACAGATGAGGTTGATGAAAACAATTTAGAATCTTTAAAATCTATGACACAAACAGCTGCAATAGAATTTTTAGCTGGTTATTTATTTGATGGATTTTTGAAAGCAAAAATCTTTAAACAAGGCGAAAAAACAGTATTAGAAAATGAAGATATAGCAAAAAAATATGCTGACGTAATTTCGAAAAGCGATGTTGGTGAAAGAGCTTTAAATAATTCAGGTATAAGATTTTCTAACGATTTCATTAAGAGTTTTGCTTTAGGAAGAACAACGGCTGGCGTAATTGGAGGAACTAAAGATAGCTCAAAAGAATTTTTTAAAGAATCTTGTAATGGTAAATATAGTATAAGTGGACTTGGATTAGCTTTTATTGCGGGTGCTCTTTCAAATGCAACTATGATAAAATTCAAAAATTCTAGTTTTTCAAAAGAAGAACATAGAATTTTAGGGAAATTAATTGAAAAAGGGCCTAAAAAAGGTTCTAAAAATGAGATAAATTCTTACCTGGAAACATTAGACAAAGATGAACAAATGTATGTTCAAGATTATTTATCAAAAATTCATACAGAAATAATGCAATATATTAATACACATTCAAACGAAGATGGTGCAAAAGAAGCAATTCAATTTTGCAAAGAAAACCCTGATGCTTTAGATGAAATGATCTTAGAATATAATGCTATTAAGAATTTAACTAACTAAATGTAAATTTTTTTTAATATAAGATATATTTATAGGCAATTTTCATATCTTTTATCACTTATATACTGTATGTAGTAGTGTAAGTAATAATATTGGAGTGTTAAAATGCAAGCACAAAATTCTAATGTGAATTTTGGAATGGCGTTTCGAAGTCCTTCGAGATTTGCTATGCCTTATTTTAAAAAATATATGTCTAATGGTACAAACAGAATTGATGTAGAGGCGTTTGGGGAATTTATTGTTAATCAAGCAAAAAATAAAAATGTTGATTTACAATATATACATTCTAAAAATGGCGATATGTTTAAAATTTTTTCTATTAATAATCCAAATAAAAATGTAACTATTCCTATAGAATCTCTTAAAACAAATAAATCTCACAAAAAAGGATTTTTTGAAGGAGTAAAAGAATGGTTTAAGTTAAAAACAACAAGATACGAATATTTACCACTTGGTTCAATGGAAAATCTGCCACCTGAACTAAAAAAAGCTGGTGAAATTGCTAATAATATGGAAAAAGAATTAACATAACTACAACTAATTATTTAACATGTACAGCAAGGACATAAAAAAATTAAAATGTGATTAATTCTTCATATACCTTTATAGCAAATTTATCAGTCATACTAGAAATATAATCAATAATTGCTTGTTTATAATCCATTTCGTTTTCCATGTTATAAATAATCTTATTTTTGTATTTCTTATTAACTCTTTGCTTTGTATCAATATTTGAATACTTGATTAACCAATCGCAAAAACTCTTTATAATAGTTCTATAATATGGTGCATCTTTTGCAAGATTACTTATCGTACTAAAATCTGCATAATAATCCTTCAAGAAATTATAAAGTGTCCTCAAAACCAAATTTGCATATTCCATAAATGGCTTTAATCTTCTATTCATACAAATTTTTTCAAAATTGAATTTTTTTATTTGTCGCATTAATTCATAATTTTCTTGAGAAAAATTCAAACCGGTTTCAGGTGTAGAATTCTCACACAAATCAAGAATAAACTTGTGCATAAGGTAAGTTGTATTAATTTCTTTTAGTTTTACCTTTTCTTTGACAATATTTTCTGCAATTTGTCTTAATGTTAAATAATCATTTTTATCAAAAAAGTTGTACAATGCCGCATCTTGCAAATCTCGACCTAAATAAGCAATTTTATCAGAAATTTTTACTACACACCCTTCATAAGTAAAAGGCATATACTGTCCTTTTTTAATCTCTCTTAAATCTATAAATTCTTTTCTGGGAATAAGAGCATTCTCGTCAACTTCTCCACAATGACTGACAATTCCGTCTCTAACAGCATAAGTCAAATTTAAGTTTTCGCTCCAACCTTCTTGGTTCGGCAAAGTTTCAACCTCATCTACAAATCTCAAGCTATTGTATTCATGCCAGAACTTGTATCTAAAGCCTTCTTCCTCCATGATTTTTATTATTATTCTCTCGCCATGGTGTCCAAACGGAGAATGTCCCAAATCATGTCCTAAAGATATTGCTTCTACAAGCTCCGTATTTAATCCTAAATATTTGGCGATAGATTTGGAAATAGAAGCTACATAATTAACATGTTCTATTCTCGTACATACATGGTCATTATCCGTTGCGAAAAACACTTGAGTTTTGTGCTTTAGACGACTATATGCACAACAGTTTATTATACGGTTGTAATCTCGTTCAAACTCCGAACGAATTTCAAACTCATTATTCGCAGAAAACTTTCCAATCCTACTTATATTCTTTTCCCAATTTTCATTCTCCGGGAAAGCTGCAACATTCGTAAATAATTGTTTTGTTTGAGTATTCATATATTCATTATAACAATTATTTTACAAGTTTCTATTATATTTTAGTTGGAAATATTAAAACTAATAACAGATGCCATTCATGAACAGTGATTGCTTTTGGATTTTAGGCAACTTGTTGAAGTCTGTCGCCGAATTGTTCGTATTGCGTTCTGTTACAAGAGATTTTGCCTGTTACTGTTTGTAATTTTTCAGGAAACATAGAAACACTTACATTCTCTAACAGTTTATCTTCATTCACATCCTCTTTAAAGGTAGAGATATACCTTTATTTTTGCCTGCAACATACGAAGGTTTATATACTTTTATCTCAAAAGTACCATCTTCAAGAGTCTTTACAGGCTTGTCCAAATACTCAAAAATCAATGATTGCCACATGTTGTTTTTACCACGTTCCAGATAGATACAAAAATCTCCGTCCTTTAAAACTACATGTCAATCAAGTTTTTGCTGATAAACACTAATATTAAAAAATATTACCTAAAAATGTCTTTCTTTTGGGTTAATCAAAACTTCCGAAAGCTTTTCTGCGCCTTCAAATGTTCTTTTTGCAAGAATATCAGCAGCTTTTCTATTGTCATATCTTACGAATTTGTGTTCTATTACAAATTTGCCGTCATTTATATCAAGAATCAAATAACAAGATTTTGGATTTTCGGTGAACGGACGACCGACACTGCCGACATTAATAACGGTCTTTTTACTCAAAGTTTGGAAGCCACAAGGGATATGAGTATGTCCACATAAAATAACTGTTGCTTCGCAATCCTTAACCATTTCTTCCACCTCTTGAGGTGGAGTGTCAGGCAAAATATCTTCGTTGTTTCTGCGAGGTGAACCATGTACAAGTAAGATTTTTACACCTTCTTCTGTAAGAAGTTTATATGGAGGTAAATTTCTTAAAAACGCTTTTTGGTTATCGTTTAAAATTTTTACATCTTCTCTCAAAGCATTTGCCATAATCGGAGCTGCACTTGATAAATTGTTATACATCTCATCATTATATTCGGCTATCATTTTATCAGTATTCCCCTGTATCATTTCGATATTATTGTATGTGTTTAAATGCATACAATAATCAACAGTCGGTGCAGGTTCAGGGCCGGCAAGGGCATAATCACCCAAGAAAAAAGTTTTGTCACAACCGTTCTTTTGAATATCGTCCATAACTGCATTCAATGCAATCATATTTCCATGGATATCTGATAAAATTGCTATTTTCATTTTTCACCTCTTCGTTGTACAATTAATTATATGATAAAAAGAAGAAACTCAAAACAAATTTGTATAGGTAATGTAAAAATCGGTGGTGGCGCTCCTGTATCTGTTCAGTCTATGTGCAACACAGATACTAGAGATATTGAAGCTACAGTTCGCCAGATTAAAGAATTTGCTGATGCTGGCTGTGAAATTGCAAGACTTGCAGTTTTGAACAAAGATGCAGCAGAAGCAATAAAAGAAATTGTAAAAAGAACTGATATTCCATTGGTTGCTGATATTCATTTTGACTACAGATTAGCAATTCAATGTATCGAAAACGGTATCCACGCACTTAGGATTAACCCTGGGAATATCGGTAAAAGAGAACACACAGAAAAAGTTGTTAATCTTGCAAAAACAAACCATGTTCCAATCAGAATCGGTATTAATGCAGGCTCTTTAGAAAAAGAACTAAAAGCCAGAGAAGATATGACTCTTGCAGAAAAAATGGTTGCAAGTGCTATGAACCATATCAAGATATTAGAAGATTTAGACTATGATACGATGAAAATTTCGTTAAAATCTTCTGATGTTATGACAACTATTGAAGCATACAGACTGATTGCGCAAAAAGTTGATTATCCGTTGCATGTAGGTGTAACCGAAGCAGGAACATTAAAAGGTGGCTTAATAAAATCATCTGTCGGTATCGGCACATTATTGGCAGAAGGTATCGGCGACACAATAAGAGTTTCTCTGACAGAAAACCCTATAGAAGAAGTTTATGCAGGCTGGGGAATATTAAAAGCATTAGGACTAAGAGAAAGAGGAATTAATTTTGTATCTTGTCCGACTTGTGGCAGAACACAAATTGATTTAATAGGTTTGGCTAAAAGAGTTGAAGAAAAATTCAAAAACCTTGATTTGCCAATCACTATAGCAACAATGGGCTGTCCTGTTAATGGTCCTGGGGAAGCATCTCACGCAGACTATGGTATAGCAGGTGCGATAGGCGAAGGATATATCTTTAAAAAAGGTGAAATTATAAAACGAGTTCCTGAACAAGACCTGTTGCAAGAACTTGAAAATATTATATCTGCCGATTACAGTATTAGTATTAAATAACTTGATAAAATAGGATTTATATTATAAAATTAATATAGATAATATAAGGATTTTAAGAGGTAAATGGACCAGAGTATTTTATTGAATATTTTTGTAGTTGCAATATTAATCTTTGCAAATGCTTTTTTTGTAGCCTCAGAGTTTGCCCTCGTAAAAGTTAGAAAGACCAAATTAGAACAGTTGGCTAATGAAGGTAATTCTACGGCAAAAATCGCTCTTGAGACTGTTGATAATATGAACGATATGCTTGCTGCAATCCAGTTGGGTATCACTATTGCAAGTATCGCTTTAGGTTGGGTTGGCGAAGCAACTGTTGTAAGAATTATTGAAAAAATAATTGTTTTATTCCCAACCATAAATGTTTCTATGACATCGCACGCAATAGCAGTTCCTATTTCATTTGCTTTGGTAACTTTTTTGCATGTACTTCTTGGGGAACAATTACCAAAATGTATGTCAATACAATATCCTGAAAAATTTGCACTATTTTGCGCAAGACCAATAAACTTCTTTGAAGTTTTATTCAAGCCTTTTGTATGGGTTTTGGCAACTTGTAACAGCAAGTTATTAAAATTATGTTGTATTGATGCCCCTCAATCTCCTCTTGTTCACTCTACTGAGGAACTTGATATGATTGTAGATGCTAGTTATAACGAGGGTGTATTAAACCAAACAGAAGCAGAAATGTTGCATAATATGTTCAAATTCTCTGATTTGACTGCAAAACAAATTATGATTCCAAGAACTGATATGACTTGTATTGATAAAGAAGACATTACTTATGATGAATTGAATAAAATCACTCTTGAAAACCAATACACAAGATACCCTGTATATGAAGAAAATATTGATAAAATCTTAGGTTTTATCCATGTTAAAGATTTGTATGCAGCAAAACTAAGAAACAATGAATTTAACATTGATAAATTAATAAGACCATTGATGTTGATTCCGGAAACAATGACTCTTGATAACTTGATGAAGGAATTTAAAAAGCGCCATGGACAAATGGCTATCGTTGTCGATGAGTTTGGTGGAACTTCAGGTTTAATCACATTGGAAGATGTTTTGGAAGAAATCATCGGCGAAGTTCAAGATGAATTTGATACAGAAGAAGAAGTTGATATCAAAGAAGTTGGCGAAAACACTTATGTAGCTAATGCAATGATGAGATTAGACGAAATTGCAGAGTTCTTTGATATCAAAGAAGATGATTTTGACTATGAAGATATTGAAACCATAGGTGGATTGGTTGTTAAAATACTTGGTAGAATTGCACAAGTTGGTGATACGGTAGAAGTTCCTGAACAAGGTTTAAAAATATCTGTTCAAAAAGTTGAAGGTGCAAGAGTTACTAGAGTTGTTATTACAAAAAGCCCTGTAAATAAAGAATCTTTGACCGAAGAATCTAAATAGACCTCACTATGTAAAATTTTAGTTACATTATGTCAAAAAACTTCTTAAAAGAGTTTTTTATATAGTATGAATAGTGTAGGTCAAAGTAGAAAAGAAGATTATATAAGAACAGCCATTGGAACTACTGTAGGTATTGCTCCAACAGCTTATTTGCTTTACGATACACTAAAACCGATATCAAAAGATACTATCCCAATGTTACAAGGCGTAACAAACAATATCTTTCCTCCGATTGATACTTTCCAAAACACAAAAAGAGTTGCTGAAACAATCATAAAAAATGAAGGCTTGGCTGATAAAGGAGTCCATATATTAATTGCCAATAATACGCCTGAGTCACAAGGCAAATTGGATAATATTTTCAAAACAGAAAAACCTAAATTCTTTGTAAAAAAGATAAAAATGATACTTCAAAACGGCTGTAATGCTTGCTTTCACGAGAAATCTAACTCAGTAATTGTAAATGATGTTTTTGCAACATCTGGAATTTTTCATGAAATTGGTCATGCAAAGCACTATAACAGCAAAAATCTACTAATGAAACTGCTTGTAAAATCAAAGAATATAACTCCAATGGGAGTTTCTCTCGTCGCACCTATTGCTCTTGGAATTGCAATGTTCCACAAAACAGATAAAACAAAACCTCAAAAAGATAAAACAAAAACAGAAAAAACTTTAGATTTTGTTTCTAACCATGCCGGCAAACTAACTCTTGCAAGTTATATTCCATTGGTACTTGAAGAAGGGTTAGCCTCAATCGACGGCATCAAAATGGCTAAAAAGCATTTGAGTACAAAACAACTATCTACTCTTAAAACCGGTTATTTCAAGGCTTGGAAAACCTATGCAGGAACAGCATTGTTGATTGCCGGAGCCGTTGGTCTTGCAAATGCAATAAAACAAGGTAGAGATAACGAAAACACTCCAACAAGCACAAAAACTAATCAACAACAGACAAAACAAATTACAAAATAAAAGGACTTCTAAAATAGAAGCCCTATTATTTTATATTATATTTTATTTTCCACCTTATGGCAAAGTCGTTGCAGGAGCTTGAGTTTGCGCTTGTGGAGATTGTTGAGCGTTTGTATCTTCTTTTGGTTGCTCAGGCATATTAGTTACAAACACTATATAATACTGCTTGCCGTCACCTGATGTTGGTAACCATTCAACATTTACGGTGTTTGTAGAATTAATAGTAAAGATATTACTCAATTCACCTTGTTGAACAGGCACATCAGCGTTTAGAGTATAACCGTCAAAGTTACTGCCGGCATGTGATATTAACATATAAGATTGTTTTTCAGTAGTCTTTGTAACTTGGACAGGACTCATTCCGATATTATCAACATTGATTATTAAAACATCAGGGAAATATTGTCTGATTTCTTTTGAGCTGATAACTTTCGTTGAGAAACTTCCGTAAGTATAATCAACCTTTGAAATTTGCAAGCATTGAGGATTATATGATAATAATTGTCCTCTTTTTATCATTATTTTTGAATTAGGGTCAAGGTTAAGAACTTGGTTTGTTTTTTTGAATTTATTGTTATAAACATCAAACCCACCTTGTCCATTATCTGCAAGCAACAATGAATCTTTTGTAATTTTTACATTGTCACTAAAAGGTTGCCACATACCTTCTGCTTGTGAATAGACATATTTGTAGCCGACATTTGACATTTCTTTCATAACAGATTTTCTGATATCAGAGAAAATATCTTCCAAATCCCCACTTTGAGGTCTGATTGAGTTTAGCATTTTTTCATACTCATAAGGATACAAACTATCAAACTGGTTAGGTGAAATTCCGTTTGCAGAAGTTACCATTTTGCTGAATATTGGGTTAAGTTGAGATGATTTATTTTGTTTAATAAATTTCTTATCCCATTTTTTGTATGTGTTGTGAGTAATTGCTTTCATCTCTTGCCTATCGGCAGCAAAGATATAGCCGAAAGTATAATAATACAAGTAATCTCTTACTTCATTTATTTGTGCAAAATCAGCATTATGAAGCATGAATTTTTCATAATCAGAAATACGTTTATTCATTTCTTTAGGGCTTACTGACAAAAAACCACCGTTTTCTAAGAATTCGCTATTATGTTTTGCACGCAAATACAAATATGACTTCATGTCAGGTGAAACATAAGCACCGAATTTTTTGTATGTAAATCTGTAATCTTCTTCCAAATGATATTTTGCATACGCAGTATCAGAAACAATTTTCAACCCAACCGGTGAAAGTAATCTGTTATAATATTTTGCACATTTATTGAAGTCCTTTTTAGTTTGAGGAAGTGAGTTTTTAATATCCTCTTTCAAAAGGTTATCGTTTGAGAACATTTCTATTTTTAGAAGTTGTTTTCTATAATTATCAAAAACTTTTGCTTTATCTTCTTCTGAATCATCTGAATATTTTAGATACAAAGCTAAGAAGGTTTGTACATCTTTAAGATTTTTAATCAAATCCTGCAAAGTCTCAGGTTGTGTCAATTCAGGAATAGAAGAAGGGTCTTCCATATACATTTCGTATTTTGCTCGGTCGTTGCCTATAGCATCTGCAGGCAAATAATTTGCTGCCAATTTTAGACCAATAACTCCTGCACCTATAACGACTACTGTCAAAAAGACCTTGAAAAGAAATCCTGTAATAACATCAAACCTGATATCGTTGATATCAAACTTCTTCTTTTCAAGAGGTTTTTTGTAATATGATTTCTTTTTATAAAAATCATCTTGTTTCTCTGTATTTATTTCTTCTGATAAATCATAACCACAATTCACACAGAATCTTTGGTTATTTTTAATCTCTTTTCCACATCTTGGACAAAACATAATTATAACTCCTATATTATATTATAATGTCACAGTCATTATACTATAATTATGCAGGATAGGGAATAATTCAGACAATACAGATGTCTGAATTAAATATTTATATTTTTTGTCTTTCGGACGGAAAAGCTTACGCTACTGTCCTGAATTGTTTTTACTTGTAAAATTAGCCGTCATTCTGAAAACTTAGAAAATTTATATGAACGCAAGTGAATATATAAATAACAAAAGTCTTGAATTTCCTCAAGTGTGAAACAGTGATATTTTACCGGATTGCTTCACTTCGTTCGCAATGACAGAAAATTATTCTTAGTAACTTAATTACTTAGTAACCTATTAACTTCAAAACAAAACAACTCTACGCAACATGTTTATTGTTTAGTTCTCTGATATTGTATTTCCATGTTTCTGTTTTATCCATGTTTCTCATCGCAATATCTTCAGGAAGTCCGGCATGGTGAATCTTTGGAATTAAGTATGTTGCAGGATATTCAACAGGTTCTGAAACATCATCATCTGTATCATTACATACAAATATCAAATCACCGTTTGGTGCTGTTTTGTGTCCTGTAATTGTAATTTCGTGAGCACCTATAATCTTGTTTGAAGAATCTGCCAATGTATAACCAATAATTATATTATTGCCTCTATCTAATGTTTCTAAAAGTTGAGATTTAACAGTATCATAATCAGTTGCATACCCGACAATAGTTTGGTTTTCATCTACATTTTGATAAGTCACTGACATTGTGTTCTTATCTTCCACTACAGATTCCAAGAAGGTCTTTTCATAATCTATCAAACCACTATCTTCATTACTAAACTTGCCTGCTCGTTTGTCGTTCAATGAGTTATAAGTTTGTTGAGAAGCTACATTCATAAATGTTGACTGCATCAAAACATCAACAGATGAACGTTCTTGATTATCTTGATAATTTTGTTGAATCTTCGCTCTTATATAAGCATTATCATCAGGAGCTAATTTGACTTTTGCAGTGTTAAAATCTTTTGCTGTATATGGGATTTCAAACGAATTTAACAACCAAATTGCGTCCATTGTGTTTTCTGAAAGACTATTCAATTTTATATCTTTGCTTACGCTTTTTTGTGGTGAAGAAAGCCCTTCTGCAAACCTTGCATATTCTGCAGGTTGTTTGCTTGCAAGGTTAAATTGTTCAGATGCTGCAACACAACAACCCGAGAACAAATTTTGTAACTCTATCTCAGTTGCTTTTCTTTTTATTAGATTTTGGGAATTATTTGTAAGTTTATTAATTACATCATTTTTGTATTCTTCAGGAATATCACCGAATTTTTGCGTAATCGTATAAGGATTCGCAATAGAGGTCAAGGTGCTTTGAAGAATCTTTTTGTTATCAAGTCCGTCAGCTCTTTGAGTTGTACCTATTTTGTACAAGTTATCCAACACAGACGATTTATCGTTTGAATTGTTATTCAACAACAAACCTGTTTTCAAACTGTAATCCAAAAGCCTTCTGTCTTCTTTATTAAGTAAGTGCGCTACTGTATTATATTTTTCTTTTTCTTCTTTTGTTGCCAACGAAGTGCGAATATTAGTAGTATTAATACCTGCACCAAATGATATCTGACTACCCTTAAATGCAGGAGCAGAAGTTGTTTGTGCTGTCTTTGTGTTGCATTTTAGAGGAGCAACATTGTAACAAGACATAATATTAGTATTTGAATTCACACTTACCATACCTATATAAAAACCTATTACTTTAAAAAATTGCGTATTTGAGCTATAAATATTAAAAAAGGTTAAGATGAAATTCAAGAAACTATCAGAAAAACAAATAATAATCTCTATTGATAGGTTGACAAGATTTAAACCTACCGAAGAAAAATATCTTAGAGTATTCAAAGATATTATTGTTTCAAATTTAATTGAACCTAAAATCAAAAAAGCTGAATTGGACTGTATGAGCTACGACTCATTAAGAGATATTGCAGTTGAGATTTTTAACTCGTCTTTTGAAAAACAATCAGACGATTATTCTATCAACCAAATTTTAAAAGAATACGAAAACAAATTATTCAATAACAACGACGATATAAACAAACTCCTAGACAACAAACTTAATTATAAATCTGCAATCAAGCTTTTATCTTCGCCAGAGGCATTAAATTTACAATGGCTAATGTCGCTGAAAAACAATGACTTTGGCAAAAAACAAAGAAAAGAAAAAGGATTTTTGTTCCCTATAGAAGGTGTCGTTATTGTTGAAGGTATAACAGAAGAAATCCTACTCCCACAATTTGCAAAAGTTTTAGGATTCGATTTGTTCAAAAACGGTATAAAAATTCTACCTGCAGGCGGCAAAAATCAAGTTGTAAAATTGTATTATTCTTTATCAGAAGAACTAAAATTTCCGATTTTTGTTTTATTAGATAAAGATGCTGTTGATAATGTAAATGCAATCAACAAAAAACTAAGGAAATCAGATATCGTCTATCTCTTGAACAGTGGGGAGTTTGAAGATTTATTAACTAAACCGTTGATTTTAAAAACCATTAATTCTGACCTTAAAAACTTTGCAACAATATCAATCGAAGATATTTCAAAAGATGAACCAATGGTAAAAGTTCTGGAAGAAATTTTTAAAGAAAAAGGCTTGCACGAGTTTAAAAAAGCAGAATTTGCACACCTTGTAAAACAACAAATTTCATCAGAAAATGACATTTCAGAAGAAATTAAATTGATTATAAATGACATAAAAAAACTTTTTCATACTAAAAGATGAGATGTTTGTTGTAAAATTTTGATAAAATGTAGTAACAATGTTTAACAATTCTATGTTTTAGGGTTGAAAACATGTTGCACATAATATATAATAAATATAGCAGATAGGCACTTAATGAAAGGATTTTTATATGCCTACAATCACATTCAGCGGTTTGGGCTCAGGACTTGATACAAATTCTTGGGTTGAAGCATTTGTTTCAGTAAAACAAACAACATTAACGAGTATAAAAGCAAATCTTGAAACTGCTCAAAAAAAGCAGTCTACGATTTCTACTTTACAAGCTTCTTTTAGTTCTTTAAGAAGTTCTATAGAAAAACTTACCGATGCAAAATTCGGTTCATCTATGGATTTGTTTGCTAATAATACAGCAACTTCATCAAATGATAAAATATTTACTGCCACAGTTACAAAAAGTGCAGCAAGACAAAATTACGATATAAAAGTTGAAAAACTTGCAACCAAAACAACTGCAAGCTCTGACAAACCAGTAAGTGCAGTTGCAGACGATAACACATCACTTTCTGCATTGGGCATAAAAGAAGGCTCAATGACAGTTTATGTTGATGGTGTTAAAAAAGTAATAAATATTGAAAAAACCGATACTGTTCAAGATTTAAAATCTAGACTAAGTACAGCAGGTGTTGATGCTTCTATCGACACTGATGGCATGCTAAATTTAAAAGCTTCTAACGGAACATCAAAATTATTAGTTGGTGCAACTAACGACACCTCTAATATCAAATCTTTATTAGGAATTTCACAACAAGAAGATGGTACATATAAATCAACTTCTGCAATGTACAAAGCTACAACAGCATCTAAAATTACAGAATCAGGTCTTTTTTCAGGTAAAGATGGTGAATTAACTGTTAAAGAAGGTACATTCACTATCGGAGATCAAGAATTTAAAATAGATGCTAATACAACTATTTCTGGTTTGATTTCTCAAATCAACTCAAGCGAAAAAGCTGGAGCAACAGCGTATTGGGATAATGCCAATGCCAAATTAGTATTAACATCAACTGTTGAAGGTCAATCCTATGTAAATGTTGAAGCAGGTACAAGCAACTTTACTGATGTAATGGGCTTTACCGAATCAACTTGGAACGCTGACGGCACAGTTAACCAAACAGCTTTAAAAACAGATAACCAAAACCTTGGTGATAATGCTATATTGTACATTAATGGAACACAAGTAATATCATCTTCTAACACTGTAACAAGTGACATATCAAGACTAGAAGGTGTTACATTATCGCTTAAAGGTGTAAATACTGAAGAAACCGGCAACACAACACTAGATGTATCACAAGATACTTCACAAGTTGTTAGTGCAGTAAAAGATGTAGTTGACCAATATAATACATTAATGGATAAGCTTGATGAATTAACAAAATCAGGTGGAGAATTATATGGTGACACAACCCTTAATTCTGTAAAACGCTCATTAAGACAATTGATTACATCATCTACTGGCAACAAAGATGATTCATTCTCAATGCTTAGTCAAATAGGTGTATCTACAGCAAAAGCAGGTGCTTCTCTATCTGCTGATACTTCAAAAATTGAACTAGACGAAGATGCGCTCAAAAAAACTCTACAAGAAGACCCTGATGGTGTTAAAAAAGTCATAATGGGTACTGCATCTCAACAAGATGGAATATTCTCTAAATTAGGTTCAGTCATCAGCGATTCTCTTGCAAGTAATGGCTATTTTTCAACGGCTACAAATTCAGTTAAATCTGAAATCACAAAACTGAATACAAAAATTGAAAAACAGACTATATCTATTGCTAATTATAAATCTAGCTTAGAAGCGAAATTTCAAGCAATGGAGAAAGCAATTTCATCAATGCAAGATTCATATAAAAGTTTCTTGAACCAATCTCAACAAAAATAAATTAAAAAATATAGATTTGTAAGCCCGAAATTCAAAAAATGAATTTCGGGCTTTTGTATATAACAAAATCACGCAAAGATATTTAATATATATCCTGTTTACAAAAATCTACCCCCGAATAAGTGTACCTGTAACATTTCTTCACAATCAAGCTATTATTGTATTTGCACCCTATAAACGACACCCACATTTACAGTAAAACTTGAAATGTAATCTTTTTGTAATATTATAATTATATGAATAACTTTCCGGCTGATTCTAATTCAGTAGAGTAGTTAACTACAGAAAGCGAATCTTTTTCGGAGTTGCAATTTACAAAGTTAAAGAGGATTTAGATGATTAGAAAACTAGTACTTTTCACTACTATGATAGTGATGCTACTGTCTACGAAAGTCAATGCTTCTGAAGTACCCGTAAACCATGTGAAGAACACTATAGTGCGACACTCCGTTGCTCTAGGCGTTGACCCTGCAATAGCATTATCTATTGCAAAAGTTGAGTCAGGTTACAACCACTCAAGAAGAAGTGCATATGGTGCCGTTGGGGTATTTCAACTTATGCCGTCAACAGCGGCAAAATTGGGAGTAAACCCTTATCATTTATCAGACAACATCAGAGGTGGTATTTTATACTACAAGATGATGTACAAAATGTTTGGCTCAACAGAGTTAGCATTAGCTGCATATAATGCAGGACCTGCTTATATTATTAAGCACCATTGTGCACCTCCATGCACAAGAGGATATGTTGCAAAAACTATGGCTGAATACCATAAAATTAAAGCAACCCCTGGGGCTGTTACTGTTGCTAAGAAACCGGTTGTTACACAACCTCAGCACCACAAAATTACACCTGCTCCTGTAGCAATATCTTCTCACGGTTCTGTAAAACCTATGACGGCAAGCGTGCCTCGTGTTATTAATGACGGAACAAACAAGCTTATTATCAAGCAAGCTCCTACGACAACAAGAGCACCAAAACTACAGGTTAGTATTAACAAGGCAACAGACCCTTATTCATAACCTTTGTAGTTACAAACTATTTAAGCACTCAAACAGACTTGTTTGGGTGCTTTTTTAATACTAAAACCTATATACAAATAAACAATTATATGGTATGATTAGGACAGATGTAGTAGATAAATTTTTTTAAAATATATGCGATGAAAATTATTTGAATTTAATATTTGAGTATGTTCGGTAGGTTATATGTGCCGAGCCGTTGCGTATAAATAAAAAAATAGAAAAGGATAAGGTGCTTTATGAGCAATTTGTCAATCATTTTATTGATTGTAGCAGTAGCTCTATTGATTGGTATAGCCTTTGTACAAGTCCGTTATAACAAAATAAAGCAAGAATGGGCTAAGGCTGAAAAAGAGCAGGCTGAAAAAGATGGTTTAATCAGAAAAGAAGCGTTAATTCAAGCAAAAGAAGCGTTGCAAGCAGAACGCGAAAAGATTAACGAAGATGAGAGAGAAAGAAGACGAGAACTAAACAACCTTGAAAACAAATTAACAAGACGCGAAGACACACTGGAGAACAAAATCCAAGAAGTTGTAGATAAAGAATCTCAATTAGATAAAAAAGAAGAAGAACTTGAACAAAAAGAAAATTATTTGGCAGAAACAATCCAAAAACAAATAACAGAATTGGAACGAATTGCAGGCATGTCAAGAGAAGATGCTAAAAATATGTTGTTAGACCAACTAAAGCATGATTTGGCTCAAGAACAAATGCAATTAATTCGTGAAAATGAAGCGAAAATAAAGGAAGATGCACTTGAAAAATCAAAAGAAATCTTATCAACAACAATGCAACGTTGTATGATGGATCAA
>USCK01000021.1 GCA_900553205.1 uncultured bacterium
TTTTCTTCTAAGAATCTCTTAGCATTATCAAAATCTGGCTTAAACCCAAATTCTTGTTCGATATTTTGTGCTACATCAGGAATTTCTTCAATCAAAGATAATTCATAAACTGATTGAGCATTATCTGTTACTGGGCCATAACTATCTACAGCAATAGTTACAGGTCCCATACCTAAGAAACCAAACGCAACTAAGCCAAATGCAAATACTGACGGGTAAACCATAAATGTATGTGGAATATATGTACTTGCCGCATAAGCAAGACCCATCAACAATACAATTATTGTTCCAATCCAGAAACCTGAGAAGTTACCAGATACCAATCCTGAAAGGATTGTTAAAGATGCTCCACCTTCACGAGAAGCAGTAACAACTTCGTTTGTATGTTTTGCTTTTGGACTTGTGAACACTTTTGTAGCCTCTGGAATCAATGCTGCACCCAAAGTACCACAAGAAATAATTATTGATAATACTAACCAAAGGTTAGAATCTGCTAGTCCTCCTAACAACCATTTACTTACAACAAAAGTCATAACGATTGAGAATATAGAAGTTAACCAAACAAGATTTGATAATGGTAATTCAAAATCAAATTTTTGTGTTTGAGCAGCATAAACTTTTGTAATACCTTTATTAACCCAATAAGCTAATACTGATGTAATAATCATCAAGAATCTCATTGTGAATATCCAAGTTAATAATTGAACTTGATATTCAGGTTTTAAAACACCTAAAAGAATAAAACTTACAAGAGCAACACCTGTTACACCATAAGTTTCAAAACCATCAGCTGTAGGTCCGATAGAATCACCAGCATTATCTCCGGTACAATCAGCAATTACACCAGGGTTTCTTGGGTCATCTTCTTTGATACCAAATTGAATTTTCATCAAGTCAGAACCGATATCAGCAATTTTTGTAAAGATACCACCTGCAACACGAAGTGCTGATGCACCTAAAGATTCACCAATAGCAAACCCTATGAAACAAGCACCTGCGATTTCACCCGGAACAAATAACAATATTATTAACATCATAATAAGTTCTACAGATACTAAAAGTACACCAATACTCATACCTGCATTTAGAGGTATATTCAAAGTATTTAGAGGATTGCCTTTTAGTGCCGTAAATGCTGTTCTTGCATTTGCTAAAGTATTCATTCTGATACCAAACCAAGCAACAGAATAAGAACCTAAAATACCAATTACAGACCAAGCTAAAATAATTAATACATTAGTAGCAGTCATTTTTTCTAAATATCCAAAATAGAAAGCTATACATAATGCAATTAAAGCCTCTAAAACTAATAAAAACTTACCTTGTTGAACAAGATAGGTTTTACAAGTTTCAAAAATTGTGTTCCCTACATTCGCCATTGCTGAGTGCACATCAAGTTTTTTAACTTTTAAGAACTCTACGAACCCGAAAATCACACCAACTACAGACACAGCCAAACCTATTAATAACAGGTTAAAACTTTGTGCGTGAGCGTGAATATCAGGAACGACAAGAGATGCTTCACTAGCAAAAGACGGTAGAGTTACCATTAATAATGACATCACTGAGAGCATTATCTTAGGTAAGATACTTTTGTTTCTCATAAGTCTCTCCTTTTTCTTAACAGAACATATTTAGTTGTTCACAGGATAATTATAATAAATATTCATAAATAAATCAATATAATAAACAACAATACCCCAACTTACTAATATCAGACAATCATTTTGGACAAAAGTTATGAAGTGAATATGCAAATTCACCTCATAACCTGCTGATACCTAAACTATATTTATAGAAAACATAGGCTCTTTATTCTTTATACAAGTAGAACAAAAATCTGTTTCTAACCTGACAACTTGAGAAAAATCTTTGAAGTCACTCCCCATTCTGCCTCTGTAATCATTACTCAAAAACGGACAAGAGAAAATTCCATTCTGAGTTAATAATCGCCCATTTGAGCAGTCGCATTTTAACAACATTTCATCATTCGGAATCACACTATCATCATGATGACAAACATCTACCCAATCTGTAACCTGCACCATAGAATTTTTTAATTCATTTGATTGTTTTATCATATTAAATTCGTCTGTTAATTTTTGATTTGCTTCTTTATAATAATTATTCACGCACATTATTGTCGTAAAATCATATTTATCAAGACATTTAAGAGCATAAAGATTTTGTCTGAACGCACCTCTAAATCGGACTTCATCGTTTTTGAACTCATCATAATGCGCAAAAGAGAGTTTGAATATTACTTGATATTTTGATTCATCTTCGACTTTTTTCAAAAATCTTGCTTTTTTCTCGTTTATGAAAGTAGCATTTGTAAAAATACAAACATTTGTTCGCTTCAAACATAACCTCAAAATATTATTAAAATCAGGGTGAGTCATAGGCTCTGCACCTGTTAAATAAATACATTTCAGATTAGCATTCTTGGTATCATTCAAGGCCTGTTTTATTTTATCAATTTGGATGAAATCTTTTACATTTTTAGTCAATGGAAAATCTATATAGCATTTTCGACATCTTTGGTTACAATTCTTTTGAGTCAGTTCTATAAATAAATGATTAAGCTCCTCTAACTTAGATACCGGTGGCACAAATATACTAGACATATCCCCTCCTTTTTCTTTTTCATATTACAGTTTCAAAAGAAAAAAGATATTACTCGGGTGTCTTAATTTGACTGGTTACAAAATTTCTTTGGTATTACATAATAGCTCTGTAGGAATCTTTTTAGAAGTAGAAATACCATAGTCCTTCAATGCCTCAACTTGAGAGAACAAACTCGGAGTATTTTTGTTTCCTCTCTGAAAACGATTAATGGTTTTAGTAAACTGTGCATCAAGCCCTTCAAAGCGCTTTTTCAAATCCATTAATTCTTCACAGAATTTGGCAAAAGTCTCGTATAAATTTGTACCTGCTTTGACAATCTTATTAACACTTTCTTGTTGTTTTTGTTGAGCCATTAACTGATTAACCAACCTGATTGTAGTCAGTAAAGACGAAGTCCCGACAATAATAACATTTGCTCGATAAGCCAAATTTATCAACTCCATATCTTCATAAAGATAATTTAGCGAACTCTCTATCGGAATATACATCAACACAAAATCAGGTTGATATATACCTTCTGCTTTTTGATAATTCTTCTCGGACAAATCAACAATTCTTTTCTTTACTTCTGCCTTAAATTTTGGCAGAGTTTCTCTATCCTTCATAAACTCCAAATAACTTGTAAGTGTCATTTTTGAATCAATAATAAGATATCTGTTATCAGGCAGATTTAAGACTACATCAGGTCTTATCGTATGCAAAGCACCATCTTCTCCAACAGACTGTGTAACACATTGTTTGGTATAATGAACACCCTCTTGCAAGCCACAGTATTGCAATATTGTATCAAGTAGCCCTTCACCATAAGCGCCTTTTACATTTTGATTGGTAGATAGAGCATTAGCTAACAAATTGGCTTCTTTACTAACCTCTGCACTGCTTTTTTCAAGATTGGTAATTTTTTCAATAATTGAAGTTGTGTTTTTTATTCCATTTTCATTAAAATTTTCAACCTTTGTTTTAAATTCGCCCAACTCTTTTGCCAAAGGTGCAAGAGTAGTTTCAAGAGCTTCTTTGTGCTGTTTTCTGATATCTTCTTGCTCTTTTCTTATGGATTCTCTGGCAATTTCCGAAAAATCAGACTTCATCATCACCTCAAGAGTTTTGTAGGTTTCCAGTTTTGTTCTGGCTTCTATTAACTCTTGCTGACAGTTTTTATCAGAATATAATTTTACAATTATACCCGATAGTATTGCACCGATAGAAAAACATAATATATTTAAAATCATCATACCCAACCTTTGTTTATATAAAATAAGGGCAGAAGGCAATCGCCTTCTGCCCTTACAAAGAATAATTAATTATTGTTATCTCTTAATTTTGCTACAAGTTTTAGGATTTCTATGTACAACCAAACAAGAGTAACCATTAACCCAAAAGCACCATACCATTCATAATCTTTAGGTATCATATTTTGAGCGCCTCGTTCGATAAAATCAAAATCTAAAATCAAATTCAACGCAGCTACTGCAACAACCAAAACACTAAACCCTATTCCAACCATACCTGATGCAAATATCCCTGGAATACTATAATGGAAGAATGATGCAATTATCTGCATTAAATACAATACGGCTATTGATACTGTCGCAGTAAAAATAACACTTCTGAATTTGTCAGTACATCTGATTAGGTTAAGTTTATACAATGCCAACATTGAAAACATTGCGGCAAAAGTTCCTGCGACTGCCTGAACAGCAATCCCTGGATATTGTTTTTCAAACATAGCAGAAACACCACCTAAGAAAAGCCCTTCACATACTGCATAAACAGGAATAAAAACCTTGTTTCTTGTGAACGATACTATCAAAGCAACAACAAACCCTACTATTGCGCCTATTGTTGTGAGCATCATTGCCTTGTCCATAAACCCTGCAAGGAACTGTGACCAAGTATAATATGCAGGAATAATTGCACAAAGAAACAATAAAAATGTCTTGTTTATTGTACCATTTATTGTCATCGGTGCTGATGATAAAACTCTTTCATCTGAGCGTCCGAAATTGTCATTCAAAATTGGATTTGCCATAATATAATTCTCCTTCTTTTCTAAAGTCATTATATCCGACAAATCCAAATTTGACTATTAGTTAATAATTTATTAATAATTGTGCTACGCATTTTTTCAATGTAACTTATGCAGTATATTGCAAAGCATCAACATTATTCTTTTGCATATTAAAATAGTTAGTAGCCAATCCCAAAGATGCCAATAACGAAACCGTAGCAACAGCTATTAAGCCAAACTTCCCTTTTGGTAATACCATAGATGCAGCTGCAGCACCTGAGCTAACAAGGGCTGTCGCAATACCTGCATTCCTTACTTCATTTCTTGTCCAATGTTTCTTTACAGTAAGTTTTGTTGCCGGTATAACTTGAACATTAGAACCTACACTCATATCTGACATAAATTATTCCTTTCTATTATTTTACACCTTGTTCTTTTTTTAATTTTTCAAAACGTCCTTGAGCATCTTTCAACATTTCTTCTAAAATTGTTTTTTGAGCATCTGTAGTATCAGAGGCTTTTATTTTGTCTTTCAAAATATTTATTTCTGTTTCTTCTTTTGCTATCAAAATATCTGATGATACATGTTTGATAAAATCATGAGGTCCACCATCAGGACCATAATAAACTTTACCCATTGAAACAATATCTCGTTTGTCAGGCATAGCTTCAAGCCCTTTTGTTTGAGTTGTTGGTTGATTTACAACTATTTGTTTTGTTGCATTATTAGCCGATGCATTTTGAGGAACTTGTACAGAACCGACTGCAGGATTCACACTTACCATTGATACCACCTTTCTTGTTTTTACCTACACTGATATAAAAACAAGAAGTTATATAAATTTGCCCCGCCCCACCACATCATATCATATCATATCATATAGAGCATTATAACTCGATTTCAGCCTTGTCAAATCCACCTTAATATTTATTTACAATATTTCAAAATATTAAGTTTATGATAATTAGCTTACGCATTTTTTACTGCTTCGACATAAGTTTTTGGAATAGAAAAACCAAAGGTGGAGGTTTCATTCTCTCTACTGCTTGTTGCGTGAATTTCCCCATTATGAGCATCAATTATTTGTTTTGACAAATACAAACCCAACCCTGTACCAGTTTTTCTGAACTTGGCATTCTTAGTCTGTTTATACTTCACAAAGATATCAACCAAAGCATCGTCAGAGATATAGTGACTTTTATTTGTAATATTTAACAAAATACCGTTAGAATCTTCTGTGTCGCTCAAACAAATATCAATTTCTGAGTTCTGAAATCCATAAGTATTAGCATTAGAAATAAGATTCAGAATTACCCGTTTTATTTGGAATTTATCTGCAGTAATAATACTTGAGGATACTGTAGAATGTATTTTTATTGTTTGGCGTTTCTCCATTAGCAAGTTAGAAAATTCATCAACAGTTTCTTTGATTAATTCTTCTATATTAAAACTATCAAGTCTGATTTTGATACTTCCTTTGTCATACAAATATGTATCCAATATAGTGAATATAAGATTTGACATATATTTACATGACCCTTTTATTTGGTTCAAAATTTCTCTTTGAGAATTTGTCATTTCTCCAAAACAATTTTTCAGCAACAAATCCAAAGCGTTTATCTGAGCCAATGTCGGGGTTTTCAAGTCGTGTGTCATTGTTGCTATAAATGTATTTTTTCTATCTTCAAGTTCTTTATCGGCATCAATATTTTCAAAAATAACAACAATGCTTATAACTTGATTATATCTGTTAAGAACAGGTGTTTTGGTTACTCTGTACCAATGACCTTTATTATTGTTTTTAGGACGAAGAAATTTATCAGATTTTATTGCTTGTTTTGTGTCAATAATTTTTTTGTCTTCTTCATCATACAAATTTGAATCGACATACAAGTCGTTTACACAACGTCCAATCATATCTTCTGGCTTTATTTTTAATAATTCACTAAGTTTATTATTAGCAAGTAAAATAGTACCATTAGGTTTTTTGATATACATTGCAAGTGATGTATTATTTATAATTTCCTTCATCAATGTATGTTGTACTATTATTTCGTTTTCAAGAGCCTTTACCTCTAGCATACTTAAATAACGAATTGTCAAAATCGTAATAATTTCAAAAACGGTAATACAAAAAGCATCTAAAGGACAAACCGTAGCTCTTGGCAAAATATTAGGTGAAATTAAGGCATAATATACCAAAATTGAAGAAATAATTAAGATTATTGATTTTTTGAAATCTAAAAGCATAAAATATAATTCATTTTGTAAGTTGTATATTTATATTATACACAATAAATCAATATACCCTAAAAAGATTATCCGGTTGACTATTTAAAACTCAATAAAATATACAACAAATAATAAATAATGGTTATTAACAAACAATTATAAGTCGTCAGGAGGTAGAAATTAGTTCAAGCCAAACATATAATACTTGTAATGGGTTCCAATATTGATACTGAGAAAAAATTTGGTGCAAAACTGGCTTATATAAGAAAGAGTAAAAAACTTTCACAAATAAAGCTGGCAGAGATGGTTGATATGAATTTTAATTATATCGGTCAGATAGAACGTGGAGAAGCAAATGTGACAATAAAAACAATGGTTGCGATTGCTGATGCTCTTGATGTAGAGCTTAAAACTCTTTTTGATTTTACATTTTGATGATTAAAATAGCAAAAAATATATTTACGAGGTTTATATAGCTTATGATACCTCGTTCATTAACATATAAAGCTCCAAAACAAATACCACAAAGGTTAATATATAAAACACCATTGGAAGATACATATATTTATAAAATGGCAGATACTAAAACGGGTAAATATGTCGGCAGTATGATTGGGAATATTTCTCAAGAGTTTATGGGTTCATCGTTTTATCCTAGTTTGGAGAGCTATAAATCGTTTTTCATAAGAATTTTAAATATTAAATCAAAACGAGAAGGGCATGGTTCAAGTTTTATAAAATTAGCCTATAATGAAAGTCGCAAAAATGGTGGAGGAGGTAAAATACATCTAATTGCTAGTAGTTGTTTTGATCCAAAAGCTTCGCCACATGTGTTTTATAGAAAATTAGGTTTTACTTCAAGATATTCTGAATCAATAAAAACTATTGATAATGCAATAAAAAATAAAAAAAAATTATCGTATAAAGATATTATAGATATACCAATGTACTTGCCAGATGAGGCAATTAAAAATTTTGCTAATAAATCAAATGTAAAACAAAATAAAACTTCTGTTTGGCAAAGGATAAAAAACTTATTTAAGTAACTGAATGAATTGTTTTAACCATTCAGGATGCGCAGGCCATGCCGGTGCTGTTACAAGGTTTCCATCTGTTACTGCATTTGTTGCTGTTTCATTTGGCTCAATCCATTCCCCACCAGCAGAAATGATATCAGGTTTTAAAGAAATATATGCAGTACATTTACGTCCTTTTATTGCATTTGCAGTTAGCAAAACTTGAGGGCCATGGCAAATGCGATTGGCAGATTATGTTCTACAAAATGTTTAACTGTATGTATAACTTTGTCATCCAATCTGATATATTCAGGAGCTCTACCACCAGGGATAACCAAAGCATCATAATCAGAAGCAGCAAAATCAGAGAAATTTTTGTTTAAAACAAAATTATGACCTCTTTTTTCTGTATAAGTCTGATCGCCTTCAAAATCATGAATCGCCGTTTTAATAATATCTCCAGCTTGTTTTTTAGGACATACAACATCAACATTATGTCCTAACATTAATAATGCTTGATATGGAACCATTAGTTCATAATCTTCTACAAAATCTCCTGCTAATATCAATATTTTTGCCATTTTATAAAATCCTTATTTCTTTATTTCAAATGTATTATTTTGATCCTCAGGATTACCTGCAAGGAAGGATGCACCCATAACCTTAATTTTTGCTGTGTTTAATGTGTCTTTTAAACGAGTTTGTTTTGTATAAACATCAACAACAACTTTTTTCTTTTGATTATTTATGTTAATTATTCTAAATGCACAAGGATAAGTTACAAGTGATGGTGTGTCTATATACAAAACATTATCTTCTTGTATAATCTTTGAACCGTGATAATGTCCAGAGCATACGATTATTGGATTTTTATGTTTGTGTAACAATTCCATAACTTCAAATCTGTTAGTTAGTCTGTGACTTTCGCTATTATAAGGTTCAACGATAGGAACGTGAGTACATATTATGATGATATCGTTTTTTGCATTTTTTAATTCGTTATCAAGCCATTGCAATTCTTCAGGATAGATTTCACCTTGAGTTGTTACTCGGTTAAGAATAATTGTATCTAAGCAAATAACCTTATACCCTTTCTTTGGGGAAAAAGAGTAATAAGGACCTTTATATGAAAAGTTTGGATTATGTCCACATAGAATATCAAAAAATTCAGATTTTGACATTTTAAACTCTTGCACATCATGATTACCCAACAAACCATACCAAGGAGCCTTCAAACAGTTTGCTTTGTTTATAAATTCTAAAAGCTGAGAGGTTTTAGGCTTGTTTACCAAATCCCCTGTGAACATTACAAAATTAACACTTGGAGTTTCATTTATCTGCATTATTACATCATCTAAAATCTTTGGTGACGAGCTTAAAACCTTATAACTCGTATCACTCTCAAACGATGAATAATGGGCATCACTGACTTGTGCAAATTTTAAATTTGAATTGCTGGCATTACAAACTTGAACCCCAAGCCCACAAGCAAGTAACAGCGTAAATGTCCAGTTTATAAGCTTTTGGAAAAATGTTTCTTGTTTTTTTGTTTTTCTACGGCGTTGCTTCATTACTTACATACCTTATTCAATTCTTGACGAACTTTGTTTTCGTTGTCAGTATCTGATGTAACATTATATATTCTGATTTTAGCTTCTAGCAGTTGTTTATTTTTAGGTGATAATTTCAAACCCTTATCTAATATAGCTATAGCCTTGTTCTTGCCTGCATAGTCTAAATATATTCCACTCAAATCAACATAATCTTGAGTAGTCATCGGATTCATAGAGTCTAAAGCCTTTATCAATTTATCGTAATTCTCCATATCACCCATATTTTTATAAACCAATGCTATATTATAAAAATAAATAGGTCTTGCATAAGGCTTGATAGAAGCATCTTGAAACGCTTTGAGTGCTTTTTCGTTATCCTTTAATGTCAAATAATTTTGACCAATTTCGTTCAAAACTTCGCCTGATGGATTTGGAATAGTTTTTAAAGCATCAACTGCGCCCTTTGGATTGTTAAGCAAAGTTTCGACAGAAGCTAACGCAATTCTATAATCTATACAATTATTCATCATAATAGCCTTGATTATATATGTTTGTGCCATATTATAATCTTTTAATCGGATATAGTTTTTATACTTCATATAATATGAATAATCATCTTTAGGTGAAAGCTCTATATATCGGTCAAGAGCAGAATTTGCCCAAGCATAATCTTTTGTTGAATAATAAATATCAGCTTGTTGTAAATATGTCAAAGCAAAATCAGGTGCGATTTGAGATGCAGAATTAAGAGCCTTGAGCGCATCTTGATACTTACCTTCTTTTTTATTCAAAACTCCCAATAAATAATAAGCACAATAATCCTTCTTATTCTTTTCTATTGCTTGGTTCAAATATTTGTGAGCCTTTACATAATCGTTATCAGAAATTAATACTTGAGCATAATTATCTAAAGGTGTAAATGTCGGGTGTAATTGATTAGCCTTCTTAAAAGCAGATTCGGCTTTTGATTTATTATTCAGTTTCAGGTATGTCAAACCCAAATTGTTATATGCAAATCTGTTTTTAGAATTACATTTTACAGCAGACAAAAAAGCTTCTTTTGCTTTTTCGTAATCTGATTTTTTGTAATAATCACGTCCCTGTTCATTGTATTTGTCAGAAGTCTTAACGCCAGAATTGGTACATGCCGGTCTGATTATGATTTTGCTATCAAGAGTCGTTTCGTTCAAAAAACCGTCAGGTGGCAACATTTTTATTAACAAACAATTTGCCCCGTAGTGAGTGGGATTCTTGGCTAAGATGAGTTTCAGGTATTCTTTAGCTTGACCAAAATCACCTGCTGCATAGAAGTTTTTTGCCATATCAAGACAATCCTCCGTTGCTTCATCGGCATAGATAGGCGCACTTAGCAAAGTCATTAATAAAATTAATAGTATAGACTTCTTCATAGCAAATATTATACTACAAACTTACTTTGTAATATCCTTCAAGTAGTTAGGTAATGCAAAACGAGCATAGTGATAATCTTTGTTGTAAATCTTACAAGATTTTGTAATATCACTTTCTCTATCTTCTGCAAAATATGATAACGGTTCAACATCTACTGAACAGAATGCCCAAGCCCAATATCCACCAGGGTATGTTGGAATATTTGAAGTATATGTTGAACAAATTGGAAAAACTTTTTTGAGAAGTTTGTACATTTTGCTTATTTCTTCTTTGTTTACAACAGGTGACTCAGATTGAGCAGCTAATATACCACCTGCCTTTAAAGATTTTCTCACATTAGTATAGAAATCTTCTGTAAACAATCCTTCACCGGGTCCCATTGGGTCTGTTGAATCTATAAGAACAACATCGTATTCATTTGTTTTATCTTTAATAAATTCGATTGCGTCCTCAACTTTTATTTCTACTTTAGGGTTATCAAGTTCACAAGCCATACTAGGTAGATATTTTTTGCAAGCATCAATAACCATACCATCAATTTCACATAGAACAACTTTTTCTACTGTTTTATGTTTCAAGACTTCTCTAACGGTTCCACCGTCACCACCACCGATAACCAGAACTGATTTAGGTGCTTTGTGGTGCATCATAGGAACATGTGCAATCATTTCATGGTAATGATATTCGTCCCCTTCGGTACACATCATTAAATCATCAAGAGTTAAAAATTTACCAAGTGTACTGTCTGATTCAATAATCTCTACTTTTTGGAATTCAGATTTGTCTGAGAATAATACATTTTTCTTTTTTATTGCAATTCCAAATCCAGCTGGTGTTATTTCTTGATAAAATTCTGTCATAATTTAATATCTCCTGATAAAATGTGTATATGTAAATGGAAAACTTCCTGTCCGGCTTCTTTTCCTGTATTAATAACGGTTCTATATGATTTGATACCTTCTTGTTTTGTAACCCTTCTGACAATATTCATCAGTCTGCCGAGTAACTCAACATCTTCAAGTTCGTTCAAACTCTCAACATGCAGTTTCGGAACAACCAGCATGTGAATTTTTGCTTTCGGATTAATATCATTAAATACAACGGCATCATCATCTTCATATACAAATTTAGTATTAAAGTCACCGTTTATAATCTTACAAAAAATACAATCTGTCATAAAAACCTCTCTTTATTCTAAGAGTACATTAAACAAATATCTGAGTAAACAAATGTTACATTCCTGCTTAATAAAAGCAAAAAATATATTTAGAGGTCTTATATAGATAAGGATATCAATTATGAGAATAAATAATCAAACATACGGTTTGACTTATGCTTTAAATACAAAATCAAATCAACCGAAAGAAACAAAAACATATAATAATAAATTCGTTTCAGCACCTTCTGAAAGTATAATCGCATCAAAGGGACTTAATTTTAGGTCAAAAACTTTAAATCAACTTTATGATGAATACAACTGGTACATTAACAATGACCATACACCTGCTATTGATGCTTTTTTAAAGATAGATGATGACAAAGATTCTATGGACGGCTTTTTAGGTGCTATTTTAAATACTGATGATAGAAGTTATCAATTTATAGATAGTGTTGTAAGGCAACCAAGAAATACCGGTAAAATAACAAAAAAATTGTCTGATAAAGTTGGTGCTTGTTCTCAAAATATAATACCGTTTATTCCAACAAGCCCATATAGAAAAGCTTATAATAACTATTTAGAAAAGAAGTATGAAAATTCACATACATTATCAGAATTGTTAAGAGTTCGTCCTGATTGGAAAGGGGACAAGTTAATAGAAAAACATAGAAATCTTAAAGGAAATGATTCTCTAGAGATTGGTTCAATTCCGAGAGAATTCCCAAACAATCATTTGTTCCAAATCGCAGATTATTTGCAACCATATATGGAAAAAGGTGTGAAACTTTCTAAAGATATTAATAGTTTAAAACTTGATAATAGAAATTATGAGTTTCAGTTTTTCACAGAGGGAAAATCTGATAAAAACGTGTTTGGGGTATTTACTCCAGAACATAAAAAATATGTAATAAAAATGGCTGATCCCGAAAGACGAAGTTTAGATGCACCTTTTTCTTTAGGTACATTGGCAAAAATAGATACTTATTTGACAACGAACAGAAGTCGAAATTCTGCACCTCTTTGTTATTATAATCATGATAGAAACTTATCAGTATATAAATATATTGAACATACACCAATTTCACATTCTGTTGCAAAGAGCGATATGGATACTATAGCAAAGCATATTCCTGATTTTGGAGCATTGGGTCTAACTTATAATGATACAGTTGGGGATAAAAATTATTTTCTTCTGGATAGAGATTCAAACGAAGACTTACATACCACAGAAGGGTTTGATGATGCGGTCAAAAATGGAGAATGGATATCTGTTGATAATGACCATGTGACATATAGTTCAAGGTTGCAACCTTCAAATCCAAAATATACAGCATCATTACCGAATGCAATGCAAATGTTCTTCTAGCTTAGAGTTTCTGCATATTTAGGATTTACTGCAAGCCATCTGAATGTTTGTTCCTCAATATCTGGCATGTCAATTACAAATATGCCACCGTATCTGCCTCTTGAAAAACGCAAAATTCCTTCTTTTGCCAAATTGTTTAATGCTTTTCTGATAGTATTCGGACTCAAATCCATTTGCTCTGAAAATTGTTTTATTGTCGGAAGTTTTGAACCGATACTATAATTTTCAGAAATAATCCTTTTTATTTTATTTTGTGTTTTTTGGTAATGATAAAAAGCTGTTTCTTGAGCAGGTGCAAAGATTGACATTTCTCGTCTTGGCTCAAAAGCCGAATTCATAGAAGTATTGGTAACTATTGTGCCGTAAGTTCCTCTGCGTGATAACAACATGTTTTCTTTTTCCAAGAGTTTTATTGCATTATGAACAGTTTTTACACTTACATTCATTTTTTGAGCAAGTTCTGTGTTTGAAGGTAATTTCTCACCTATTTTAAAGTTTTCTGAAACATATTTTTTTAAATCTTTTTTTACTTTATCTACCAAAGTTTCTGTTGAATGTGATTTTTGCACTTTAAAATCCTTATTTTTAAGTATTAAACAATTATCTGTTGCTTCCAGTATTTTGTTCGAAACCAGCTTATCAATCGCAACTCTTACGGTATTAAGAGAGATGTTTGTCAGTTGAGATAGTTTTCTTGCAGAAACAAACTTGTCCCCGAGATTCAGGTCTGATGAAAGAATAAAATCTTTTATAATTTCAGCTGCAATATCTGCCTTTGAGGTTTGTTTTCTTAATGTAATATCATTTTTGTTAGTAATAATTGCCCCAACTCTCTGTTTTAAAAATATATAATGCTTATTTTCTAATATCTTAAAAACATTTTGAACAGTACCCAGACTAACCCCCAAGTGATAGGCAAATTCTGCTTTTGTCGGCAACAAAGAGCCTTCCAAATCGTTTGAATCAAGCCAGCCCATTAACCAATTTGCAATAGCCTCTGTTTTTACTGTATTTTGCAATACAGGTAATGGTCTGTTTATATCAGACACTGTAAGTTTTGCAAGTTTATTTTTTTGACAATTCATAGTAACCTTCTTTTTCTAATATTATACTATAAATATAAAAACAAACATACATTTTTTACAAAAATTTAATTTCAGATAAAAATCTTCTTGCTTCGCTTGCTGAATTACGATTTTTCCATAAAAAAAAGCCTCCAAGGCTTAAAATACTATCAATATAAAAAAGTTAGTAAAAATCAAAAGATGTAAGTCAGCCACTCCTCAAGTCCAAAAATAAAAAATTTTGTTTTCAATCTAGAAAATACCTAGTCGTAACTAACTTACATATACAGTTTAACAATTTTCGATAAGAGTTTTATCATTCTTAGGAGTTATTTATTTGGTATTTGTATAATCTAAAGGAATTAATTTTTAGGACTTGAAAAAAACATATCTTTATTTTAGAATGAATTTACAGAAGAATCTTAGTGCGGAAGTAGCTCAGTTGGTAGAGTATCTGCCTTCCAAGCAGACTGTCGCGAGTTCGAGTCTCGTCTTCCGCTCCATTGTTAAAAAAGCAAGAGTTTACCTCTTGCTTTTTATATTAAGAGGTTAGCATGAAAAAAAAGTTACTATTCTTATTAATTTTATTGGTATCAAGTAATGTCGCATTTGCTGACGGTGATACACATTTTAAGGAAGAAGTTCTGAATATAAAATCTCTATCTCCTGATGAAGCTCAACAAATTAAACAAGATATGGAATATAGAGAACAACAACAATCAAGAATGGAACAGCAGGCTCAAGACTATATGTATAGAATGCAACAACAAATGATGATGCCTCCGGCTATGAATCCTTACGGTGGCTTTAATAATTATCGCTATTAAGTCTTGACGCATTCCGAAACAGGTGAGATAATCAAATAGATGTTTAAATATTGTAAGAAATATGTACCATATATCTTTTTAGTACCGGCTTTATTGATTCTTACGGTATTTTTCTTTATACCATTTTTTCAAACAATAGGACTAAGTTTTGGTGATTATTCTTCAAGTATTTATCACCCGACATTTGTAGGGTTGCAAAATTATATTAATATACTTCATTCAAAAATTTTCTATCAAGTAATGGGCAACACTTTTCTGTTCTTGATTGTTGCAGTTCCGTTCTTGGTAATATTTCCATTATTTTTGGCAATATTAATCAATCAAAAAATCCGAGGTATTACTCTTTATAAAATTCTGATTTATTTACCTGTAATTGTTTCAATCGTTGTTGCTGCAATAGCTTTCAAATGGCTTTACGCTCAAGACGGAATACTGAATTATTTTATGGGGCTGTTAGGCTTTAATCCTATTGGTTGGCTTACAGATTCTAGATTTGCACTATATTCAGTTGCTATTGTAACAATCTGGAAAGGTGTCGGATATTATATGATGATATATCTCGCTGCTCTTATGGGCGTACCTCAAGAGTTGTATGAGGCTTGTGATATAGACGGAGCCAATTTCTTACAAAAACATCTTACAGTTACAATACCTCAAATTATACCGACTATTGCGTTGGTTTCGACAATAAGTATCATTTCTGCAATGAAGGTTTTTGTCGAAATATATGTAATGACCAAAGGTGGCCCTCTAAATTCCAGCAAAACTATTGTTTATTACATTTACGAACGAGCATTTGAAAACCTTGACTTAGGCTACGCTTCTGCACTCGCTGTCATACTTCTTGTTGTAATTATGATATTTTCTATCATTAACATATTTGTATTTGAAAAAGATAAGTACCAAGTTTAATAATTTTATTTATCTAATAAAGCCTTGTTTATAAATTCAAGACGTTCTTTTTTGCCAAGGCCTCTTTTTCTCATATCACCTACAAGTTCTATCATTCTACTATAATCATAATTTGTAATATTGTCTAGATAATAATCTGCGTGAGGATCAATCAAGGCATTATTTTCTAATGGTAAATCCACTTTTTCAGCAGCTAACATTGTTTTTCTTAATATATTTTTTCTATGTCCTACAAGATTTTTATCAAAACTCGCAGATTCATCAGGAGTTAATCTAAGCATTAGTGGCTGTAAAATTGTATATATATTATTAGGTTGAGGAATGTTAGTTTTATCAAGATCATCAACAATTCTAAAATGATTGTCAGCGATTAAAATATTATTAGGATTTTGTATATCAGGGGTATAAAAAGATTTTTTTGAAAATAATCCACCGTCAGAAATTTTATTAAGTTGGCTTAGACCTTCAGCTAGTTCATCAAAGCTTTCTTGAGGTTGAGAACTACATAACGGCAAATATTCTTGATTGTACTTATTTGTATCAGTTTTTGAAGTATTGATTCTGCCATCTGACTTAAGCCAAATTTTTCCACAAGGTGTATATTCATTAGGAGTTGCATTTTTAAGAATTTCAACATTTCCAACTCTTATCACTGGCTCGCCATAATAAATTCCAAGTTGATTAAATCGTTTATCAGGAGCTTTCGCAACATTATAAATTCTAATAGCATCATCTTCTGTTTTTCCACGTTTAATCTTCGCTACATATTTGTCAGAGATTCTGAATACTTTTGAATCACGACCCTTATTTAAATAGTTTTCTGGTGTCATAATTTGAGGTAATGCACCATCAAGAATTTTATGAAATTTTATCCTGGCAATAGGATTCAATTCTCCAGCATGTAAAAAATCTTGAATAGATTTGTCCATTACTTCAGAAAAAGTTTTAACACTATCCAAGCCATTATATAAAGGCTTAAATGTCGTTATCGGATTTTTTGTAACTATTCTTAATGGTTCAGTTTTTGAAAAATTATCTAGGGCTCTTATACTCATTTGTTAATTCTCTTTTTGGTTTGATACTTTGTAATACATGTGCATTAATGTCTGTAAATATTTTTTTTTGCTAGTTAAGACCAAAATATTGTAAAATTTGTTTACATAAAGTATAATAAAAGTTAAAAAGCAACTTAATACAGAACTTTGATAATTTAATATGGGGATGTTTTGAAAGGCTTTTGCCGAAGTGTAGTCCGAATTTGGCGACGTGAGTCGGCAAACTGAGGACGTAACT
>USCK01000022.1 GCA_900553205.1 uncultured bacterium
CGATTAAACCAACCTCTTGAAACCTCTATTATAAATGTATTCGAGAAATAACTCTTTTCGGTAATTATAGGCGTGTATATACAGTTTGACAATTTTGAAGTACATTTCTTAACTTCTATACTGATATTCGGAACATACACCCCTTCAAGCTCGGATAATTTTTCTAATATTTCTTGTTTTGATTTGTCTTTATTTTGTTTACAAACATTCAGGGTTTCTAAGTTCAGTGAATCTCCATCACCTATAACAATATAATCAAAAAATTCTTTATACGGTTCAGGGTTATCCGTCATTACAGGCCCACCTGCAAAAACTAAAGGTCCATTCACTCTATCCTTTGATTTAAGAGGAATACCGAATTTTTCGAGAATAGCAAAAACATTCATAAAATCCATATCAAAGGATATAGAAAACCCTATTGCATCAACTTCCTTTGGGCTTATTCGGGTCTTCGTTGTATCTGTAGATATTCTTTCTACATTAAAATCTTCTTGTTCTTCTAATATTTTTGATAACCACATATAACCCAAAGATGACAAAGAAAAAGACTCACACTCAGGGAATGCCATAAACACATTGTAATCTGCATTTTTATTATATTTTGGTTCGTACAAATAAATATCAGACATCTCTTTTCTCGTTATTAATAGGTTTTATATAAAGTTCATCTAATATAACACATGCTGTTGCAGCAATCGCTGGTGCAAATACGACCCCAATAATACCTAAAAATTTCGCAGTCACAAATATTGAGAAGAATATTATTAACGGATGAACGTCCATAAATTTCCCAAACACATACGGTCTGACAAAATTGTTTTCTACCCATTGAGCCAAAAAGAAAGATGCGACTATCAAAGCCAAAGTAACAGGTGCTATTTGATAACACATTACTATACAAATAATAAGTGCAATCGCAGGCCCGATAACTGGAATTATATCAAGCACCGTAGCTATCAAACCTAATAATACTGCATAATCAACCTTTAACAAAAGTAAGCAGATTGTAAATACGATACCGACACTGAGCATCGTAACACCTTGTGCAACAATATAACCCCCGATTTTTTTAGAAATTGTTTCTACTATTCTGTCAGCTTTTTTCTTCATTTGTTTAGGGAAAAAAGTCAAGAACGTTCTGCGTATAGTTCTTTTATCAACAATGAAATAATACATTATAATACACATTGTTAGAATATAAATTAAAGATGAGGCTATCCCGATTGTAACAGTAATTGATTGGTTTACAAGATTAGTTGTAAAATCAGAAACCGGTTGAATGAAAGACGGAATATCAATCATATCGACAATTTTTTGCCCAAGTATTGTTTTATTCATAATGAAAGCTTTTAAATTAGCTATATGCCCAGGTAAGACTTGAATAAAAGAGTTTATTTGGTCAGATGCTATAACAATTACCGGAATAAAGAACAAAGAAAATATCAGAATCATACCTGTTATAACAACAGTTGCTGCCATAGGGCGTTTCATACGCTTAGTAAGAAGTTCTACCAACGGATTCAAAGAGCAAGCCAAAACATAAGAGGCAAAAAACATCATCGCTATCGCACTTATCGTTGTAAGGAATTTTATAAACAAAATTGCTACAATAAAAAATATTATGTTTTTAACCGTCAAATAACTCTTGAAAACCATTAAAATACCTCATTCACTTTGTATCCAAAGTATCATAACAAAAATAACAGAGTTCGTAAACCTGCCAAACAAGATAAAACAATATTAACCTTTTAAATCAACAACTAAATTTGCACAGTCATCTACTGTTGAAGGTTTATGTTTTATATTAGGAAATACTTTTTCATAAAAAGGAGTAACAAAACGATTTGCAAAAATCCCCATTGTTTCGTATCCGTTCTCTCCCAGATGACTCGCCAAAGATTTCATCAAAGAATCTCCAATACCTTTTATTGGGCGATTTTTATCAAATATAATATTTGGGTCTGCCTGTAAGAATCTGACATTTACTCTTTTATCTTTTAGATTGACATCAGCAGCACCTAAAACATCAGAAGGATTAAGCTGTTCAAAACCTTCTTTTTGTTTGGTCAAGGCATATAACTTTCTATCGGGAGAATAAAAAGGAGAGCATATCATTTGAGCAAATTCTGCACCCACCCATTTTTCTTTAACATCTTGAATGGTTTTCAAATCTGTTGGAGAATGCAAATCTAATTCAACCAAATTTGCTTCTATTGGTTCTGATTTTGCCATATCTGCGACCTTGTGCAATACACTTGTCTTAACAAGATGTCTTGCTCCAAAATTCGGGGTATTATAGTTTGTATTTATGCTGTTCATATTCCTTATAAAACACCTAAAATAAAATATTGACCTTTATCACAAAGTATTTTACATTACTTAACAATATGGGCATGACATGTATTTTATGATATATGATAAAATTGTCAATTAATGGAGATGTTCTGTGTCAGGTAAAAATATAAACGAATTAGATTTATCCGAAAATGCCATTAAAGTACTGGAAAAACGATATCTCAAAAGGGATAAAGACGGGAACTGCATTGAAACTCCTGCAGATATGTTCAGACGAGTAGCCGACACATTAGCTTCTGCCGATTCTAAATTCGGCAAATCAGAAGCAGAAATAAACCAACTGGCAGATGAGTTTTATGAAACTATTACAAACAGATATTTTATGCCTAATTCTCCGACACTGATGAATGCAGGGCGCAAGCTGGGACAATTAGCTGCTTGTTTTGTACTCCCCATTGATGATTCTTTGGAAGATATTTTTGAAACAATAAAAAACACAGCCCTGATACACCAATCAGGGGGAGGAACAGGGTTTTCGTTCTCAAGACTAAGACCTAAAAATGATGTTGTACGCTCAACAATGGGTGTTTCATCAGGCCCTGTATCGTTTATGGAAGTATTCAATGCTGCAACAGAAGCAGTCAAACAAGGTGGTACAAGACGTGGTGCCAATATGGGTATATTAAGAGTTGACCACCCTGATATTTTGGAATTTATTGACTGCAAAGCAGATAATAACAGATTAAACAATTTTAATATTTCAGTTGCCATAACAGATAAATTTATGGACGCATATTTTAAAGGCGAAGATTATGATTTGATTCACCCTAATACTAAAAAATCTGTAGGGAAATTAAATGCTAAAAAAGTATTTGATAAAATTATCGACAACGCTTGGCGAAACGGTGAACCGGGGATTGTATTCATTGATACAATGAATTCTGATAACCCGACACCACAAATCGGGGCTATTGAATCTACAAACCCTTGTGGTGAAGTGCCACTTTTGCCATACGAGGCTTGCAACCTTGGCTCAATAAATCTAAGCCAAATGATTAAAGAAGAAAACGGAAAAACCGTTGTTGATTGGGATTTGTTAGCAAAAACCACAAAAACTGCTATAAAATTCTTGGATAATGTTATTGAAATAAATAACTACCCACTGCCACAAATAGCAGAAATGGTACACAACAACAGAAAAATTGGACTTGGAGTAATGGGTTGGGCAGATATGCTTATGAAAATGGGCATCTCTTACGCCTCAGAGAAAGGAACAAAACTTGCATCTCAAGTGATTGAGTTTATTGATTACGAATCAAAATGTGAATCTGTAGAGCTTTCTAAAGAACGAGGCAGATTTAATAATTTCAAAGGCAGTATTTATGACCACGAAAATTATTTGTACAATAAATACAAAGGAAAATCTGCAGGAATTATCACTGATGAAAAATGGAAAGAGCTTGATAAACAAATAAAAGAATACGGCATCAGAAACGCAACTACAACTTGTATTGCACCAACAGGAACAATATCAATGATAGCATCTGCATCAGGTGGTATTGAACCATTGTTTGGACTTGTATTTTCAAGACTGATTTTAGACGGTACTGAAATGCTTGAAGTAAATGAAATCTTCAAAAATTATATGATATCGCATAAACTTTATTCAGAAGATTTGATGAAGCAAATTGCAGTCGATGGCTCTATAGCTCATATTGACGGAATACCCGATGATGTTAAAAAGATTTTTGTAACGGCACATGATATTTCACCGTACTGGCATGTAAAAATGCAGGCTGCGTTCCAACTTCATACAGATAACGCTGTATCCAAAACCGTTAATTTTGTAGAATCTGCAACTCGTGAAAATATTGAAGAAACTTATGTATTGGCATACAAAAACCATTTGAAAGGGATAACCGTTTATAGAAACAACTCTCGTATCTTCCAACCAATGAACCTTGATAAAAAAGTTGAGAAAAAGGAAAAAAAAAAAATTGTTGAAGCCACTGTTGAAGAAACAAAGGAATACAACCCGACAGGGGAAGTTAAGACAATAACTTGCCCCGAATGTGGAAATAAAATTGAAATGGCAGAAGGTTGTTTCATCTGCTTGAATTGTGGATATTCAGGCTGTTCGTAGAAAGATAAAATAAGAAGACAGAGAAAATATGACTTGGTCAAAAGACCAAGTCATATAATTATTAAAAAATTTGCACAAAAAAAAGGATGCACAAGCATCCTAAAAATCCAACTATCACAAATCAATTTATATATTATAATGGTTTATTCCATAATGATTCTGCAAATTTGCTTTGTGCTTGAGCATCTACTGACAAAGCAACATTGTTTGGAGTAAAGATGAATACCATTTCGCCAACTTTTTGAGCAGTACCGTTAAGAGCGTGAGCTGCACCACAAACGAAATCGATAGTTCTTTGAGATTGTTCTTTATCTAACAAATGAAGATTCAAAACAACAGTCTTTTTATCTTTCAAATGTTTAACCATTTGACCAGCTTCACCAAATGAACGAGGTTCAACTATCATAACTTCATAGCCTCTGTAGTTAGGGTGATTAACCACCTTCATTTCTCTAGGGCTTTCAGTTCTTGTTGAATATTCAGGTTTAGTAACTCTTAAAGCATTACCGTCTTCTACATATTCTTCTTCGCCACCGAAATCAAAAGCCTCTTCTTCTTCATCTCTAGTTAATCCTTGAGTTAAAAAATCAACTATTCCACTCAATCTTTCTGTTATTGTCATCTTTCCTCCGATTATTTAAATAATATTCTTCCTAAACGTATCATAGTAGCCCCGTTCGCTACTGCTCTTTCATAATCATCGCTCATACCCATTGATAATTCAATTGTGTTGATATCACATTTTAAGGCTTCTGAACATTCTTTACGAATGTCAAGCCTTTTTAAACACTTTATCGAGTTCTTCCTCACTAGCCCCAAGTGGAGCCATACACATAAACCCGTCTATTTTCAGGTTAGGTAACTTCAAAAGTTCTTCGAAATTATCATAAAGCTCTCTCTCACTAAATCCAAACTTTTGGACTTCCCCTGATATGTTTATTTGCAACAAGATTTTTTGAACTTTATTTATCCTGCCTGCAGATTCAGATATTGCACTTGCAACCTTAATTGAATCAACAGACTGAATATAATCAAAATGTTTTACAACTCTGTCAACTTTGTTTGTTTGCAAATGACCGATGAAATGAAATTTGGAGTTTTTACGAATCTCATCCGGCAAATTTTCAATCTTTTGAATTGCATCATTTGCTCTTGACTCTCCAAAATCTCTCAACCCTGCGCCATAAGCATCTGTTATAGCTTCCAGACCGTAATATTTTGTTACAGCAATTATATTTGGTGTATAAGGTTCGATTGTTTTCTTTACACGTAGAAGATTCTCTCCAACACTATCAACTGTCATACAAATCTCCTCTACATTTTAAAATTATATCTTATCCCACATGATAAGACAAATATTTAATTGTAAAAGTTTTCCCTCCCTTCTTGGATTGCTGAAATCCATGACTCACATGGAATACAGCATGATTTTAATTGTTAAGTTTTGTTAAGTTTTTCTTTTTATGTTACAAACTTGACACAGTATTCATGTCTTTTGCTTATTAAGGGCATGCCCTAAAAAACTAAAATTATTGACCTAGATATGTAATTGTTTCCAGAACTGAACTTGCAGTTGAGAAAACTCTTGAATTAGCCTGAATTGCACGTTGTGCCATAATCATATTTGACAATTCTGTAGCCATATCAACATTTGAGCCTTCCAAACCACCTGATTTCAAAGAACCAAAGCCATTTGTGTTTGCCATACCATAAGCAAACTCACCAGCGTTTGGTCCAAGCGTCCACAAGTTATCTGTTTGAGATATCAAACCGGCATCATTAATAACAGTACCCATTTCTATTACCATATTTGCAGGTTCCATACCTGTTGATGACATATCAAGGTCTGTCCCTTCGGCACCAGATGATGTAATAACAACATTATCAGATGTAGTATATTGCCATAAAGCACGTCCATTATCATTAAACGAAACTGTTAAAGATGAGCCGTCATTATATTTAGCCGTTACAATACCACCTTCTGAAACATACCAGTCTGAACGTTTGATTGCATCTGCAGTATTATTACCTGTACTGATTGTTGCAGATTTGTTCATTGTATTACTGTAAAATAATGTTTGACCAGCTTTTGCAGAATCAAGAGCATCATCAAAACCAACCTGAGTCAAAAAGTCTGTAGTTTGATTATCTGCGATAGACAACGCTTCACCAGAATTATTTTCTATCTGCAAACCACCGTCCATTACTGCAAATGTAATGTTATTAAAACCTTGCGCATTGAACGAATTATTAACACTATCTACAAAATCTTGCAATGTACTTGATAAGTCACCTTCACTAATTTTATAAGAAACTTGTTTTTGTACATTTCTTATTGTTACATTACCTGTTGCTGGGAATTCGCCCTTAATATAAGTACCATCATCACCTTTAAAGAATACATCTGTAGGCTCAACATCACCATACAAATCAGTCAATTCTTTTCTTTCTTGAGTTGTTAAATTAGCCATATCCATACGGTTGTATGTAACACCACCTTTTGTATACTGATTATTATTTACTTTAGTAAAATCAGCAACTGCAGCTTGAGAAGATGTACCACCAACATTAAATATAAATGTACCCGTACGAACAGACACTGCGTTCAAATCATTAAGAGTTTTAGTAGCGATTTCAGCACTTGAAGTACCTTGAACAGCCACATTCAAAACAGAAGGCACTTTCACTGTATAATCAGAAGAACGAGGAGAATATTCGTTTGTTGTACCAACTACCTTATAACCAGCTGCTGTTACCAAATTACCATCAGAATCTAAAGAAAAATGACCATCACGAGTAAAATATTGATTACCGCTACCATCTTGCACAATAAAATACCCATTACCTGAAATCATCAAATCTGATGACAGACCTGTTTGTTGGAATGAGCCGTTTTCAAAATTTCTTGTAATTGAAGAAACTTGTGTACCTAAACCTATTTGTCGTGGATTTGTACCACCACCAGTCCTTGTAGCTGCAGAACCACTTGATAATGTTCTTGAAAACAATGTTGAAAACGTTACATTTGCAGTTTTATATGCAGTTGTATTAATATTGGCAACATTGTTAGCAACAACATTAATATGCGTTTGTCCTGCATCTATGCCTGTTTTTGATGTGTAAAGTGCCTGACTCATTCTTCTTCTCTCTCCTCTAAATTTTTATAGTCTAGTTAAAATCCTTTTTATACTTTTGTTTGTTTAATAATTTAGTTATGAACCTTCTCCAGGGGTTCTGATATTTTGAACATTGGCAATTGAGTAATATTTGCCATTTACTTTAATCTTTCCTGCACCATCAACAAAAGTTGCTTCTGTAACAGTACCTGTAATTGTTTCATCCGGTTTTTCTGTATCTGGAACTATGTCTACTTCCTTACCAATTAAAGATAAAGTTTGACTAATACCACTATTTTGGGCAACATTATTTGACAAAGATTCCAATGCCTTTGATAAACTTGTCAAACCTTCATTCATTTGTGACATCTGCTCCAATGATGAATACTGCGCTAATTGAGATAACCATTGTTGATTATCTGTAGGCTCTGTAGGGTCTTGATTCTGCATTTGTTTTAACATCAAACTTAAAAACATATCTTTGTCTGATGTTGAAACTTTACTGTTAGAATTAGCCTTATTATAAGCCGTTTCATTTGTCATTGAAGTTATTGTACTACTAATTGTTGCCATTTTATTTAGCCCTCTATTTCCTGTTCTTCATCGTTTTGAAACTTTGAGAACATTTTTTCAAATTCTTTTTCTTGTTCTTTATGTCGTTTCTCTTGTTCTTGCTTATTACCGCCATTACCTTCTTGCTCTGTATAATCCATATCAGCGTTATTTTCTGATTGAGAAACCTTTACTGACATATCATTAACCTGAACTCCTTGTGCAGATAATGTGTCTTTAAGATTCGATAAATTACTGTCAAGAATATCCTTAACCGTTTGTGATGCTACTTGCAATTCTGCAGTTAATCCATCTTTTGTATTTATCAACTGAATAGAAACCTTACCTAATGATTCTGGATTCAAAACCATAGTCAATTTTGCATTACTTGTACTATTCATCATTTGAAGTTTACTATGAATTTGTGCCAAAACATCTTCTTTTGAAATATTCACTTGATTACTTGCTGATGCTGTTGTTTGAGTCCCTACAGTTATTGATGATTGTTGAGAATGAATTTTGTGAACTGAAACAGTTTCCACAGTTTGCATATTATTAGTGTCTGCCTGAGTATCCACTGGTTCAACATCCTCAGAAACACTTGAAGTAAAGAAATTCTTTTTCAATTCTGATTTATCTTCAGCTTTTACATTATCATCTTGTGTTTCACCTTGAGCATTTTCATCTGATGAACTATTATTTTCTTCCATTGTAGAATCTACATCATCAGCAACTGATTCAACATCTTGCAAATCACTAGAAGTATCAGAACCTACAGAATCACTTGCCAATTTATTATCCTTATTAAGCTCTGTATCTACAACCAAATCCTCTGTAACTTCTGAAGATTCTGCAACAGTCATATCAACTGCCACTTCATTTGTTTGAAGTGAAGTATCCTTTAAAACGACATTTTTTGTATCCACATTCTTAATTTCTACATCAGGTTCTACAGTAACATCAGACCCTGTAGCAGTTTCTTTGTCCATCATATATTTAACGGCCTGTTCTGTTGAATCCATTAACGTAGAATCATCTGAAACATTTTCTATTTGTGAATCTGAAATATCTTCTATTGTTATATTCAAATCCTCAACCATTTTTTGTGATATCAAATCTTTTCCAACATTTTTTTCTGTATTTAATAAGTTAGCATCTTCTTTTGACAACAAATTATCAGAAACCTTTACCATTACTGAATCTGTGTTATCAACATTTGCATCAATATTTGTATTAGATACCTGATTACCTACAACAGGAGTTGTTACATTAGCTAAATTTTCTGTAAGCTTTGATGTATCAACCATATCTGGTACATCCTCTAAAGAATCTTCTTCAACAACTAAAGTATTTTCTACATCTTCAGTTTCAGAAACGGTTGTATCAACTATTTCTTCAACTGTCTCAACATTATCATCTACATTCACAGTCAAATCATCTAAACAAGCATACTTTGAAACCACATCTGATACAGAAACAACAATATCTTGATTAACTGTTTCTTCTGTTTCGTCAACACTATTTGTAGTTTCACTGGTAGAATCCGAAACTTGTGTTTGGCTAATTATAGTAGAATTTGAACTACTTGCTGAGTTTGTATCAACAACAGTAGTATCTGTATCAACTGCATTTGTTTTTGTAGAAGTATCAACACTACTAGAATTATTACTAACTACAGAATTGTTATTCACAACAGTTGTAGTGGTAGAAATATTAGCTACGGTATCATTTGAAGTAGCATTGTTTAATAAATCATTTTGTTTTGAGAAAGTTTTGTTTGCAACATCAAGCACACTATCAAACTTTGCAACAGAACTATCAACATAACTGTTTTGAGTTGTTGCTAAGCTATCCAATATTAAACTGTTATTTGTTACTTGTTGTGCCATCTAGCTAACCTTGTATCTTGTTGTCACAATATCATCAATTTCTTTTGCAGCTTTTTCCTCAAATGCTTGATAATAGGCTTTTTCTTGTTTTTCTTTAAGTTTTTCAAGAACTTTTACCTTTTTATAAACCTCATTCAATTCAAGCTGTTTCATTCGCATGATATTTCTTGTATTTTGGATAACCATTCCTTGTTTTTTAGCCTCTGCCCCAAGTTTGATTAAGTAGCCGTTACTTCCGGAAATAGTCGTTATATCCAAAACCGGTGCGTTACAAATATCTTCCAGAGATGCCAAAACCTGTTCTGATTGCGAATTTATTCTTTCTAATTCTTCAATCTGACTATTTAGGACTTTAACAATACTTGCCATTTCCTGTTGTTTCTTTTCCAGTTCCTTCTGCCTCATTTCGAGAACAGCCTGAAGCCGAAACTTAAACTTTTTCAAATTTTGACCTCTCTCCAGTGATATATGAGTACCACATTGTTAATTTACATCATTGAGGGGGACAACTACATCATACACACAGAGGATATTTTAACTAAAACGCTAAAGTTGCTAATAAACAAATATTGTAGTAGAATCAACTTATGGTTAGATTTTTACAGAATTTAGACAGAGAGAAAATATCTGACGCAATATACAAGATATTTAAGATTCAAGAGCTTTTTACGGATATCCAAAATGTTGATTATCCTGAGAATGTAGGTTCTTGCGTATATGCGATGTGGCACGCTCATCAGTGCTGTGTACACGGATTCCCTAGCAGAAGCAAAGTGAATATAATGATTAGCCGTTCAAGAGATGGCGAAATTATCGCAAAAGTTTGTGAAAAATGGGGATTTAAAGTAGTTAGAGGCTCTAAAGGTAAAAAGGGTAGCACAGAAGCTACACTCCAAATGATTAATGAGCTAAAACATGGCAACTACGGTGCGATAATGGTTGACGGCCCTCACGGCCCTGCAAAAGTTTGCAAAGATGGTGTTGTAAAAATTGCCAAACTATCAGGGAAACCTATTGTACCTGTTTTTTGGTATTCACCAAACCCAACATTTTTAAAATTTCCTACTTGGGACAAATTCAGAATCCCGTTTTTCTCAACACATCTGATTAATCTTTATGGTGAACCTATTTATGTTGACAAAAATAATACAGATGAGCAAGATGAACAAGTAAGACTTAAAGTTGAAAAAGCATTAGAAGAACTTGAAAAACAAGCTCCTCAAAGATATAAAGAGGTATTCAGATTCGGTATATGGAAAAAGAAAAGATAAATATTACTGCAATCCAAATGGAATCTATAATTGCAGATAAACAAGCTAATTTTGATAAAATAAAAAAACTATTTAAAGAAAACATAAAACCCAACACTGATATTGTTGTTCTACCTGAACTATGGAATGTTGGTTGGGCTTGCGACAAATTTATTGACGCATCAGAAGAAATCGAAACAAGCGAAACTATCAGCCTGTTATCGGAACTTGCGCAAAAATACAATGTTAATATACTTGGTGGCAGTTTTGTCAATAAGGTTAATGACAAATACTACAACACTTGTCCTGTTATCAACAGAGCAGGGAAATTGGTTGCAACATATAACAAAAATCACTTGTATTCTTATTATGACGATAGCGAAGGTACATACATAACTCGAGGCGATAACCCTGTTATAGTTAATTTAGAAGGTATAAAAATCGGGCTGACAATTTGCTATGATATCAGATTCCCTGAAATATACAGAGCATACAGAAAAGCAAATGCAGATATCTTGGTTAATATGGCTGCTTGGCCACTATCAAGAGCTATACACTGGGATTCGCTTACTCAAGCAAGAGCCGTTGAAAACCAAACCTATATGATAGCTTTAACCCAAACAGGAACACTACCTACAGGTGCAAAAAACCTTGGTCATTCTCTGATTTATGATTATAGTGGAAATATACTTGATGAGATTAACACCAATGAAGGTGGAATATCAGCAACAATAAATCTTAACGAAATGTATGATTTTAGAGATAAATGTACTGTATTAAAAGATATACAGGAAAGCTACGAGGTTATCTATGAATAAAAAATTAGGAATACTTGCCGTACTCATTTCTGTAATGAGTGCAAATCTATGTTTTGCAAAAGGTTTGTCCGACGAGCTTAATAGCACTATTTCTAATTCAAATATAAAAAAAGGTTGTATTTCTATATCTGTAAAATCACTTGAGAATAAAAAAACAGTATATGAACTAAACCAAACAGTACCGATGCCTCCTGCATCTATACAAAAACTTACGACAACTCTGCCTGCAGTAAAAGAACTGGGTGAAGATTATAAATTTCAAACAAAATTGTATAAAGACAAAACAGGAAATTACTTGATAGTACTCGGTGCTGATCCTTATTTGCAATCAAAAGACCTAAAAACTCTTACACGCAAAATGCCTGCAGAAGTAAAATCAATATCCATTGATGATACAATTATTGACAAGTTGGAATGGGGCGAAGGTTGGCAATGGGACGACGACATAAACCCATTAATGCCTAAGTTTAGTGCATATAATCTTGATAGAAACACAATAAAGGTTTATATAGAACCGACAATGCAAGATGCACCTGCAAATATTATATTTGACAAGGATTATCCTATGTCTTTTATCAACAAGGTTCTTACAGGAGATTCAACATCATACAATATCGAAAAGAAAAGTTATGAAGCTCCTGATATTATAACTGCAGAAGGAACGGTTAATAAAACTGCAACCGTTTATATACCTGTAAACAGCCCTAAAAAATATTTCAAACTCAGATTGGCAGATGCGCTGATTGATAACGAAAAAAGCAATAACGGTGTGTTCTACAACAAAAAATTAACAAAGGATTATTATCTTGTTGATTATATTTGTCACGACATTAAACAAGCAGAAAGTGATATCCTAAAAAACAGTGATAACTATGTTGCAGAAACAGTATTTAAGTTAGCAGGTGGTAAATACAAACATTCAACAGGAAGTTTTGAAGCAGGCAAAGAAATGTTTGATAATTATTGCAAAAAAGTAAATCTTGACAACTCTCAAATAAATATTGTTGATGCAAGCGGCGTATCTAAAAATAATTTGATGATATCAGATTTTATGACCGATTTTCTTATTATAAACAGACAAGAACTTGAGCCGATGATGGCAACATCAGGAGAAGGGACTTTGACTGACAGACTTTTGTATCTGAAAGGAAATCTGAAAGCCAAAACAGGTACTCTGTCTAATATCAGCACATTAACAGGATACATCGCAACTCAAAACGGTCACAAATACGCATTTTGTATAATGATACATGATTCAAAATCGGCACCTAAGAATAAGAAACTATTAGAGGATAACATAATCAAAACATTGTATCTGAAAGGCTAGACTATTTTATTTTTATAATGTCCTTCATATATTCAGGGTTCAAGATATGAAGTTTAATAGACTTCAATATTCTTCTTGGCAAAGAGCGCTCTTGTTTACTATAGAATTCAGGGAACATTTGAGCATCCTTACATTTTGCATTTAGTTTTTCAAATTTATACTTTATGATTGCCAAAGGATTTTTTGAAGTTGGTTGCTTAACAGAGTTTTCACCATATTGATTTAGTGGGTCTAACATCTTATTAAAAATAGCATTTTCAAGTTTTTTATCTTCGGGAGCTTTAACTTTTGTCCCCAAATATTTATTAGAAAGATTAGTCATCGCATACATAAATCGTTCTACAGAAGTTCCTTTTGTTTCTTCAGGAACTTTTAAACCGTTTTTCTTGATGTGAACAGCCCAGTCGGCAAGATGATGGAAGTTTATACCACTGCCAATAAAATGGGTCATTGAATGATATGCAAGAAATACCGTGTTAAATTCCTTTGAAGGTGTTAAAATCTTTGTACCCATTGGCAGAGTTTGTTCTGTTGGTTTTAGGTGCTCCAACAAATAATTATTGATTTTTAACGCATCAGGCACACAAAGATATCTGTTTTTAACATCAACAAATGTTCTGTGGTTTTCGATAGGCATTCCACGATATTCAAACTCACTGTGTTTTGGATTAGTTTTTTTAATATCGATACCTTGCTTTTCAAAAATTTCATCAAAAACATTGGTCATATTATTTTCCGGTTCAGAAAAATCAGTACCATGCTTGAAGGTAAACACATCTATATCACCACCGAAACGTCTTTGTGGGTTCGGATAGTTTAGAGAAAAGCCTATTCCTTTTATAGGTACAACATCAATACCTTTTTTAGCTGAGATATCCATAACCTCGCCTAATACTCGCTCTTGTTTCATGTGATAGCGCTTTGCATACATATCTGTCTCTTGCATAGCCTCTATAACTTCTTTTGGAGCATTTATTTCAGGTGATTTTTCTAAACCTTCCAACAGCATTGGAGTTACTGCGTTGTCATGCCCCAAGTTGTACATTCTAACCCAGTCTTCATCAGTACGTCCTTTGAATAACTCTGCATTTGCTTTTGTATCATCATTCAAGCCACATTTCAAAAGTGACAACAACATCTTTGACGGAATATAATCAGGATTCTTCATTTCAGAAACTTGTTGTATTGAATTGATAGTTTTGGATTCTATCGGTTTTGAAACATTCTTTTTGATTGTTTGAGTATGATTTACTGTTGATAAAAATATTGGGGATAAGTTGTTCATTGAAAAACTCCTTCAATTAGTTATAAATCCCCTAAAAATATTTTTTGCCATTTAAACAAAATAAAAAGTGCGAAATCATTTTCGCACATATTCAATCAACAACTATATTTTTTTACAAACTCATCTATATCAAATTAAGAGCAATAGATGGAGTTTGGTTTGCAGTAGCTAACAATGAAGCAGATGCTTGTTGCAAAATTTGAGCTTTAATATAAGCAGAAGATTCAGTAGCAACATCAGCATCTTTTATTGTAGAAAGTGATGATGTAACATTTGAATACTGAACATCAAGAGCATCAGAAGCAGAATCAAGTCTGTTTTGCATAGCCCCTATAGCAGTTTGGCGAGTAGTCAATGTATTCAAGGCTTTGTCAATTGCGTTCAATGCCGTACCATAATTTGTACCACCTGCAGTATAATAACCTAGGAATGTTGCATCAGCAACCTGTGTTAATGTTGCACTTTTTGAATCTGCAAATAATGTTGCATCAAGTGTTAATCTACTGTTTGCCGTAGAATCAACACCAACTTGAAGAACAACACCACCAGTTTTAGAGCCATTCATAAGTTTTACACCATTGAACTCAGCGCTTGCAGCTATTCTATCAATTTCAGCCATACGAGCAGTAACTTCTGCCTTAATAGCATCAATAGAATCTGAACCATAAGTACCGTTTGCAGCTTCTTCTGTCAAATCTCTAATACGTTGATAGTGAGTAAGTAACAAATCATTATTACTTTCTAAAGTTGATAACATGCTTGAACCTATTGCCACGTTATCTTGAGCAACACTAATTGAGCCGAGAGTTGTTTCCATCTTTGTCGCCACAGCATATCCTGCCGCATCATCTCTTGCAGAATTAATTTTGTAACCCGTTGTCATTCTCTCAATAGCTTGATTCAATGATTTTGTTGCAGAATCAAGGTTCTTTTGAACAATCAACGATCCCAAATTTGTATTGATAGTTAGAGCCATGGATATTAACTCCTTTCAAGATTAAGTATTTAAAAAATACTTTAAAAACAACCTCGTTTTATAAAATGACGATACAATCCTTAGATTACTCTTATATATTTATTATAGCGTTAATTTATATTCTCATGAAGTGTCATGAGGACATTTTGTTACAATAATTAATAATATATCTTATAAATCTTGTATGAAATTCTTCTGACTTCGTCCTCTAAAAGACTCTACTTCACCAAATCAGATACGGTTACATACACTGGTGTATCCAATTTAAACAATATCTGTTTACCTGCTTTTGCTTTATAATTCAATCCTTTTGCAGAAGATGATATTAACAAACCAAACCCTTTACAAGTTCTTGGAACAACAACAAGTCCAACAACAGTTACTGATTCTATTGCAACAACGGCAACACTCAATGCTGAAAAAGTCAAAACTCCGACACCTGCAGGTATTGCTCTTATTGTGTTCAAAAGTTGAGAAGATTTCAAATCCGAACCGTTTTTGGGTTCCATTCTGACTGCATAACATTTTTCATTTGGCAACATTAATTTATCAATAATTATATATGCTCTTGCTCTTTTAAAAATTGGTTTGCTTGGAGATAGTTTTTTGAACTTGCCTGCAAATCTTGTATGCTCAGGAAGATACATTCCGTTTGAAGCCTTTACAGGAGTAACCAAACGGAAATAAATTTCATCATCAGGTTTTGTTTCATTTACATCAAAATCTGATTCAAACTCCAATTTATATACACTTTTCGGATTCAAATAAACTGTTTCATCTTCTACAGTAGAAACCAATGTTGGAGTTGCTGTTTGTTCTTCATTTTGAGTTTGTTGTTCCTGAGCTTCTTGAACATCATCAGCCAAAGCAGGTGTAACAAACATCATATTCATGGCCAACAATAAAAACAGTGCAATAAATTTTTTCATAAAATTACCTCATAATATAAATATTATTGTATCATACAAACTAATCTATATATATTTCACCTTGACGAAATACAACAACTTCTTCATCTTTAAAACCAACGACAGTTGACGCAAGTCCTTTTGCAGAATATCCAAAATCTTCCACTACTAAATCTA
>USCK01000023.1 GCA_900553205.1 uncultured bacterium
CTCGTGAGCTACGCTCCCATATTCAATTATCATTTGTTTGCTGGATTATCTCAATCCGTAAGTATATTGTAGCCTGCTAAAAAATAAATTGCAAGCTATTTATTTAAATTTTTAATTTAAAAAATATTAACGGATAAATATAAGTTATAAACATTCCCATTACAAAGTGTTGAAGGAATAACCCACAACGCAAACCAAACATGCAGGTAAAGTAATCTTTTGCATGTACAAACAAAAATGATAATACTATTCCTCCAAAAACCATTCTTATTATTTTATGAAAAACAGTTCCTACATTATCAAAATTTAAAAACCTTTTTTCTAAGAACCACCCATAAAAAACACCTAAAACTCCACCTATCCTTGCAAATGTATCTATCTTTACAGGAGTTGGGTCAAATAAAATTTTTCCGTTCAAATAATCAATCGGATAACTTTTCAAATTTACATACAACAATAACAAAACACTCAACATTGTTACAGAGCATGTAATTATCAAATCTCTATTTTCAGCTTTTTGAACCCAATTATAAAGTTTATTTACTAGGAACAATAAACAAACTCCCACAATAAAGGATACTATTACATCTTGGGGAGTATGTACTCCTACATAATTTCGAGAAATCATAATTAGAACAACTAGAGTTAACCCCAAATATCTAATTATTTTATTCTCCCAAAATGCAAAAACTGTAGCACCCCATGAAGAAACTGCTCCTGCAGTATGTCCACTAGGAAAAGAATATCCGGTTGCAGCAGGAATAGCTGACGGCAAAGGGTGAACCCGACTATCTAATATCCAAGGTCTATATATACACGCAGTCGTTTTCAAAAATATATTTGTTAAAAAACCAAAGGTATAACACCACAAAACGTACATACCTATTTTTTTATTTATACACCAATACAAACAACATATAAACAATACTGGTATTGCTATTTCACCAAACATTGTAATTGTAAGAAAAAATTTATCTAAAATATGCCCAGAGAAATCTCTGAAATTTTGCAAAAGCAACAAATAATCAATCTGCCAACCTAACCAACTCATATAAACCTCTTTCGAAGTTTATTATACCATAATACTTCTTACATATTGTGCTGACACATCAAAAGCTTCTCTCTCTAAGGCATTTGTTGTATATTCCGGTGATGTAACAGGAGGATAATACCTAATTGCATTTAGCAAACTCATTGACTTACTATACACATGTGAATCTTTTGTATATTTAACTTCTGGCTGTAGGAGTTTTGACCATGGCGAAGCTTGATATATTTTATCTACTTTTTGGTTCAAAAATTCTTCTTCTGCAAGATTTTCCGGCTTTAAATGAGTCCATGCTTTTAAAATCTCTTTATCACCAACACCTTTTGTTTCTCTTAAGATTTGATGTTGTTTTGAATGCACACATTCATGTGCTATTTTTTGAATAATATATTTCCTATGTTCACTAGGTTTTACATCTTCTAATACTAATTTATCAAAACCTAGCTTGTTATTCTTAACAAAATTCTTGCCGATATCCTCTGTTACGAATAATGGTAACTTCTCTTTCGGAGAAACTAAAGGAATCCTTTTATTCCCTTTTATGCCAACAATTTTCTTATCATAAGCCATTAAATCATAAAGATTCATCTCGATAAGATTATCTTTAAAACAAAAACCTCCACCTTGTAACGATTTTGGGTCATAAACAAATTTTAATTCTGCGGGATTATCTATTTGAAAATCTTTATTTATTTTTTCATATACTTGGTTTATAGATCCATTTGGGAAAAGTTTTTCAAAATTTGTACGAGCCACATTCTCAGCAGAAGGAGTAAAAGTATCTTGAGTAACCCCTCTAACTTGTGGAGTAGAAACTTGAGTTGATTTAAACTTTATTGGATTAAATTTAATTATATTGAAACCTACATTATTCATACTTATATAAAACATTTTTTATTGTTTTTTTGCTAATTACATAAAAAAAGAGGTCGTTTTCACAACCTCTTTTTACATTTCTTTACTTTTGCTGATTTATTTTATCGCTGCTTTTATACGTTTTTCAACTTTTTCTTTACCTAATATCGCAAGAATTGCAGTCATATCAGCACCTCTTGTCCTACCTGTAACAGCAGCTCTTATAGCCCACATTGTAACTTTTGGCTTGATACCTTTTTCTTTAAAGTATCCACGAAAAGCTTCAAGTTTTTCATGTAAGTTTTCTTCTGTATATTCCCAATCTTTAGATTGTTCAAGATATGTTTTCAAGACTTCTTGAGAAGTTTCTGTATCAAGAACATCTGTTTGAACTTGAGGTTCAACTTCAACAGAATCACCAAAGAAATAAGAAACTGCATCTGTTATATCAGATAACAAAACTAATGGTTCTCTTGTTACTTCTATCATTCTTGTAAATTGTTCATCAGTAAGTTGTGACAAATCATATTTTTCAAGATATGGCATCAATCTTTGTTTTAATTCGTCCATTGATAACATCTTGATATAATGGCTATTCATCCATTTCAATTTATCATATTCAAAGATTGAATTTGAAGAAGAAATTTCGTGAATTCTAAAATCTTCAGCAATTTTTTCAACAGGCTTAATTTCTTCACCGTCAGAAGGTGCCCAACCTAACAAAGCAACAAAGTTAATAAGTGCATCTGTTAAATAACCTTGTTTTACAAAATCACTAACTGCAGTCGCACCATGACGTTTTGAAAGTTTACTTCTATCTGGAGCAAGTATCATACCTAAGTGACCAAATTTAGGAACTTTTGCACCTAAAGCTTCGTATATAAGTATTTGTTTATAAGTGTTTGAAATATGATCCTCACCTCTTATAACATGGGATATTTTCATTAGCATATCATCAATAACAACTGCATAATTGTATGTAGGAGCACCGTTTGATTTTTGGATAACGAAATCGCCAAGAAGGTTTGTATCCATGTGAAGTTTTCCTTTTACAATATCTTCAAATTCCAAAATTGAAGTATCATGAAAAGCTTTTTGAGCCTTCGCAATATTAAATCTAATTGCAGGTTTTCTACCTTCTGCTCTTAATTTTGCTTTTTCTTCTTCTGTTAAATTTTCACATTTTTTTGAATAAACATAAGGTTTTTTGTTTCTTGTAGCTTCTTCTTTTTCTGCTTCAAGTTCTTCTGGTGTACAGAAACATTCATAAGCGAAACCTGAATCTAAAAGTTGTTGAATGTATTTTGGATAAATATCAAATCTTTTAGATTGTGTATATGGGCCATAAGGGCCTCCAACATCAGGACCTTCGTCCCAGTTTAAACCTAATGCTTTTAAGCTGTCAAAAATATTGTCAATGTATTCTTGGCTAGTTCTTTCAGCATCTGTATCTTCTATTCTCAAAACGAATTTACCGTTATTTTTCTTTGCAAACAAATAATTAAATAATGCTGTTCTTGCAGTTCCGATATGCAAGTTGCCACTAGGTGACGGAGCAATTCTTACTCTTACTTCTTCCATTTTTATATCCTTTCACTACAAAAATAGTATTGCACAAAGGTATTACAAATTAAAGAGGAAGAAGAAATAATATTATGTTTAATAATCTTAATTTTGAATAATCACTTAAAAATAAACACACCAACAATCGCAAAAACAATTAACGCAAGGTTATAATGCAAGAAAGTTGGAACACAAGTATCCCATATATGATTATGTTGTCCATCAATATTCAAACCTGAAGTTGGTCCTAATGTTGTATCCGATGCAGGTGAACCTGCGTCACCAAGAGCAGCAGCTGCGGCTAACAATACAACAGTTTGAGGTATATTAAATCCCATTTTGCAACATATTGGTACAAAAACAACTGCAAGAATAGGAATTGTACCGAACGAAGTTCCAATACCTATAGTAATCAACAACCCTAACAACAACATAATTATAGCCGTTGCAATATGACTTGCAGGTAATATTGTTGTTATATAACTAACAAGAGATTCTATTCCTCCCGTTGTTTTTAACACAGTTGCAAACCCCGATGCTACAAGCATAACAAAGGCTACATAACCCATAAGATATATACCCTCGTCCATCAGCTTGTCCATTTTAGAATGCTTTACAGCTCCCAAAGAGAATATTATACCCAACCCCATTAATGCACCTAATGGCAAAGAATGAGTCCAAATTTGAACTCCAAAAGTCACAATAGCCGCGAGTATGGTTATATAGTGATTTTTATTAAACTCTAGTTTCTCAAGATGTTCTTCGGGTTTATCAATTTGTTTATAGATTCTTGGTTTGCGATAAACAAAAAGGGCTATACACAAAGCTATAAACATTCCTATACCTAAAATCCATGTATATTGCCATATTGTTGACCTGTCAACAAACATTCCGTTTTGGACCATATTATCTGCAATCAAATTATGAAAAATCAAGCCAAACCCGGCAGGAATAGTTATGTATGGAGTTTTTAAACCAAAAGCAAGAATACAAGCAACTGCTCGTCTATCAACACACAAAAGATTCATAGTCGGTAATAATGCTGGTATTAATATTGGTATAAAAGCAATATGTATAGGTATAATATTTTGTGAGGCCATTGCAATTAAACAAATAATCAAAAACAAAACCCATACACGATTATTTACTACATCAATAATCCGTTGAGCTATAACATCTGTCAATCCTGTATGATTCATAGCTGCAGCAAACGCACCCAAAAGTATATAACTCAATGCAGTTTCTGAATTTCCACCCATTCCGGAAATAAAAGTATTCATTATATTAGTTATTCCCATATGTGATGTAATCCCAGCTAATATGCTTGATATAAGTATTGCAAGTAATACATTAATTCTACAAAGACATAATATACAAAGCAGAATAATCGATATAACAACAGGATTTAGCAATATGTTAGAAATCATGAATCCAACTCCTGTAGTTTATTAATAATCTCAAGTGCTGTTTCTTTTCTTAGTTCAAAAGACATGAGTTTTAAATATTCAAACGCATCAGCAATTTCTTTATCCTCATCATACCAACGCTTACAAAAGTAATTAAAAGCATCTTCTAATTTATTTTCTTCTATATAAACATTAAAACTGTGACTTTTTTCTTTTATTAATTCTGCACACCTAAGCTGATTAGCTTTATTCGTCTTTTCAAGCATACTTACAGCAAGACTTACAGTAGTATCTTCATCATACCAACGTCTTTTTATATTTTCATTATTAGAATAATTATTTGTCATTAGTAAAATATCGGTTTCCTATGAATTTCGATTTCGGAACAAGTACCTTCACCTCGTGTACAGAATTGAGCACGATTTGAATAAGCATTATTCGCATAAATCTCGTTTAACTTAATTTGTTTCGTAATTCTATTATATACAACTCGTGTTTCTACAATAGTTTTAAAATCAGCAGCTTTATGACGAAATACTATCTCATTGTCATCAAACCCTTCAACATCAAGAGGCAAATTATTTGCATCATAAACATTAAATAAAATAGTATCTATAATAAAATATCTATCCAATGGAGAACGAGTAAGAACCTCCCCTGTTGCAGTATTTATAGCTTCAATATTCATCTTGCATTGCAAAAGATATTGTTCTGCAAATGTTGGAAGAATTGAAAACACTAATAATAAAGCACATAGTATAAATTTTTTCATAAAGAAATTTTAACACGAATATTAATATTTGTGACAAAAACACTTGTAAATTTAAAAACATGGTCTAAAATAGAAGTATATACATTTGACATATAAAGGATTATTATAATGGTACAATCAATTTCATCTTCCGGCATTGACCCAACTGCAGGAACTTCTGATGTAAAAACAGCTATAGCTGTAAAAATGATGAAGGAAATGCAAGAAAGCCAACAAATAGCAGGCTCTATCATTCAAGATACAGTAGAAGTTTCTCAAGAAGCTATCGCAAAATGTCAGGCTGAAAAAGGATAGATATATTTCTATTACCCCTTAGCCCATTGTTCCTCTAAATAATTTTTTAATAAAATCAAGAGGACTTGTTTCGCTATTCATTTTTTCGATAATACGATTATAATTTTGTTTAATATATGGATTGTTTGGGTCGAGTTCTTTTAGTTTATCCATATATCGAAGCATTTCATTATAATCTCCAATTCTTTCTCTGAATTCGGCAAGTTTTTGTAATGCTCTTTTGCTTTTTGGATTCAGTTCTAATAATCTTTCATAAAACTCAACTGAATGGTTTTTATCTGTAGTATCCAACAAGTCGGCAATTGTTGTAACAAGCTCAACATTACTGTTATCAAGTTGGTAAGCTATCATATATTCATTCATACCAACATCTTTATCACCCTTGATATAGTTGAATTTTGCCCAATTTATATGTGAGTTGAACTCATCACCTTGTTTTTCGTATATCAAAGCCTTCATTTGATAAGTAACAGGTGAGTTTGGTTCATATTTGTTATACTCGTTTACTTCGTCTAAAGCTCTTACATAATCATCAGTTTGATAATAATATTGAGCTAACAATGAATGATATTTTGCGACTTTTTCATACTGATGTCTTACATTCATCATAATAGAATATGCTTCATCATTTTTGCCCATATCCATTAGGCATCTTATTTTCAAAAGTTCATCTTTTGTTAAATCCATAGCCTTTTGTGGGTCGTCAGCTTTTACATATAATTTTGCCAGTTCTTCATTAACTGAGGTATAACCTTGTTCTCTGGCTTTTTCAAGAGTATCTATTGCGCTTTCTAAAAAGTCTGTTTTGGCATAAATATTTGCAAGATTAGTATAAATTTTTACATTATCGAATTTTGAGTCAATTAGTTTTAAATATTCATCAATAGCTTGATTTTCTTTGTTTGCGCCATCATAAAGAGTTGCAAGAATATATCTCGCAGCATTTGCATCTCGTTCATTTTCTGCTTTTTCAACTGCTTTTCTATAATCACTAATAGCATGTTCAAACTGTTCTTGCAGTACATGCATTTCACCTTTGCAAACATAATATTTATAACGATTTGTATCATGGCATATATCCATCAACTGCTCATACGCCATCAAGTTTTTGGCATCAAGCCTGACAAGCTCTGTATAGAAAAACTCTGCTTCATCTTTTTTGTTTAATATACAGGCAATATGTCCTAACCTTTCTAATAAATGCGTGTTTTTAGGATTGTTTTTGTATAACTTGGTATATTCTTCATAAGCTAAATCATATTGACCATTTTCTTCTAATTGTTCAGGTGATGCCATTTTTATATCCTCATTTTTAGTTATAACAGTTTTGTGCTTTTTGTATTCCGTTTGCAAAATAATATTTGATTGCTTCACCGGACTTATTTATTACGGCTTTAAGAGTTTCCAGTTCTTCGTTTGAGAAATTCTGTAAAACAAAGGCTTCGGAAGGTATTGGTGGTTGTGGTCCGATTCCGATTTTTAGTCTGGCAAATTTATTTGTGCCTAAATGTTGGATAATAGATTTTATACCATTATGCCCCCCATCAGAACCGGAAGCTCTAAATCTTATTTTACCCAAATCAAGTGATAAATCATCATAGACAACCAGAGTATTTTCTACAGGTATTTTGTAATAATCTACAACAGCTCTAAGCGCTTCACCTGACAAATTCATATATGTAGTAGGTTTTACAAGCAAGGTATCTTCGTTATTAATTCTAATTTTAGTTATTAGAGATTTTTGTTTTGAATTTTCTCTAAAGGTTTCAGAATTGTTTATCGCAAGCGAATCTACCACCATAAACCCTGCATTGTGTCTTGTGAATGTGTATTTTGTTCCTATGTTACCTAAACCTATTACCAGATTCATCAATTAAGCCCCTGATTAATAAAATAATAAACTCTATATATAAAATTTTAAACCAAATAAAGATTACCATGTTGTTTATCCTAGTTGTGCTTAACAAAAAGATAAAAATAACAAAAACTAATTTTAGAAAAGAAAGGATAAAATTATGAAAGAAAAAGTGAAAGAAAATATTAAGAGCTCCGAAAAATTAGCCAAGTTTTTGGAGAAGAATGAGTTACACAAAAAAGATTTTGCAGAAATGATAGGAGTTACATTATCTTATGTTTACAACTTGATAGATGATACTATTCCGTTTTCAACAAGAGGTACAACATTAGAAAGAATTTCAACAGTCATGGAGATTGAGCCAGAGGAGTTTGAAGAATACAGAATCCCTCAAGAACCGATTTTGATAGACGAATCTGTTGATATGTTAAAATCAGCACTGAAGCATAAAAAAATTAATGTTGTAAATTTCTTAAAAGCATTTCCTCGCAAAAAACGTATTGATATTGTTGATATATTAAGAGGTGCATTGCCTATGCCACTTGATTATAAAGAACTTAGCGCAATAGGTAAGGTTGCAGGGCTAGAGAGTAATAAAATTTATTCAATATGGGAAAATCGTTTAAAACAGGTGTTAGAATATAATGGTATGAATATTTATTCCAATTCTGAACTTGTAAATTCAATGCTAAAATGCGCAAAAGAGCATATTGGTTAGAAGGGGTCTTTTAGAGCTTAGGGTAGTGAAAAACAGATGTATAAAACCGGCAGAAGAATCTTCATGCCGGTTTTTAGTTTAATTTTTTTGGATTTTAGTATTTCAAAAGATTTTGGAAATCTTTTTTCTTTTGCTCCATTTTTTGTTGGTGAGCTTTTTTAGCAGCTTCCATTTCTTTTTTCTTAGCTTCTTGAGCCTTCTTTATTTCAGCTTGTCTTTTTTCTTGAGCTTTTTTTATTTCTTCTTGACGTTTCTTTTGAGCTTCTTCACGTTGTTTTTGAGCCTTTTGTGCAGCTTCTCTTTGAGCTTGCAACTGTCTTTCTTTTTGTGCAACAGGAGCAGTCCATTTGTTTACCATTTGTTCGGTATAAGTTGTTGCTGCGATTGCACTACCTGCAAAAGATAATACTATAAATGTTGCAATAAGTTTTTTCATTTTTTTCTCCTATTAAAAAAATACTCTCGTAAGTTTTCTGTTTTTTTAGTATAATAATTGTTATGAAAAGAGTCAAGTTATTAGATTACGAAATTGATACATTCAAGTTTGAAGAAGCCGTTAATTATGCGGGCGAACTTTTAAAGAATGATAAAGTTAATCAGGTAGTTACAATTAATCCTGAAATGTTTGAAACTGCTCTTAAAGATGAAGAATTTTCTCAAATTCTTAAAGAAGCAGAAATGGTTATACCTGATGGTATAGGTGTAAAGCTCGGACTTAAAATAATGGGAGAGAATGTTACTCGTATAGCAGGCGTAGATTTTGCAAGACGAATGATTGATTATGCAACAGCTGAAGGATATCCTGTAGCTTTGATAGGCGCAAAATCTGAAATCTTGGAAAAAGCTATGCTTAACTTGGAATCAGAAGTTGAACACTTGAATATCGCTTATGCACATGACGGTTATTTTGATAACTGGGACGAAATATTTGAAGGATTAAAAAATGCTTCTCCGAAATTAATTCTTGTTGCATTGGGTTCTCCAAAACAAGAAAAATTTATTTATGAAGCCAAAAAGAGATTAAATCCTGCTTTGATGATTGGTGTTGGTGGCAGTTTTGATGTATGGTCAGGTGTTGTAGAAAGAGCTCCTGAAATATATCAAAAATTAGGATTAGAATGGTTGTATAGAACGATAAAACAACCTGAAAGATTTAAAAGAATTTTTCCTACTCTACCATTATTTGTGTTAAAAGTTATAAAATATCGTATTGGAGGTAAATAATGCTTAATACTGATGAAATTAAAGAACTAAAAGAATTAGCAAAAGAATCAAGAATAAATATTTTGAATATGGTTCATAATTCAAAATCAGGTCATATTGGTGGTGCATTTTCGGCTACAGATATTATAACAGTGCTTTATCACAAATGTATGAACATAACTCCTGAGATGAAAGAGGACAGAGATAGATTTGTTTTATCTAAAGGACATGCTTCTGCAATTCTTTATTCAGTATTATCTCAAAAAGGATTTTTCCCAAAAGAAGAATTATTAACCTTTAGAATCTTTGGTTCAAGACTTCAAGGACACCCTTGCAAAAAGTTATTAAACGGAGTAGAAGTTTCAACAGGTTCTTTGGGACAAGGTCTTTCAATCGGCTGTGGTATGGCTACAGGTTTAAAACTTGATAAAAACCCTGCTCACGTTTTTGTTTATCTAGGTGATGGTGAGCTTCAAGAAGGCTCTTGTTGGGAAGCTTTTATGCAAGCTCCTCACAGAAAACTAAACAATTTGATAGCTATTATTGATAGAAACAGATATCAAATTGACGGTTGCACAGAAGATATTATGTCAGTTGACCCGTTAGAAGATAAAATCAAAGCATTTAATTGGAATACTATTGTGATTGATGGGCATGATATAGAACAAATTTATAATGCCATAGAACAAGCAAAGAACAATACTTCTGACAAACCAACTGCAATTATTGCAAATACGGTAAAAGGTAAAGGCGTTTCATTTATGGAAAACACTGCAGCTTGGCATGGTAAAGCTCCGAATGAGGAACAATACGAACAAGCATTGGCAGAATTGAACATATAAAACGGTATAAAGATAGTTTAATTTATAAAAAATACAGGTCTGATAATTCTGACCTGTATTTTTATATTTATGAGTTCAATTTGTATTATTTTTTAGCGATTGCTGTTTGAACTTTTGGAGCAACCTTTGCATCTGAGTTCAATGCTTTACCGATTTTACTTGCAGCAGGTGTTACAATTACCGGAGCTACATACCTGTAAATAATAGAGAAAGTAAGAAGTTTTTGAACGATAGGAAAACCTTTCATTCTCTTACTTAATTTACTGGCTTCAAGACCTCGGTTAGCATCAGAGAATTTGTAGCTTAATTTCTTAGTAACATTTGCAATACGGTCGTTTATTGTATATGTTCCGACTGTAGAAAGAGCTGTTACCAAAAATTGGTTTAATGCAAGAGTTCTTGCAGGTTTCTTTTCCATATTTTTGTTTGTTAATGTTGTTCCTGCATAAGCAGAAGTTGTAACAAAAGAACCTGCTGCAGACATGTGGTCAGTCATTTTTTCACTCTTACCGATTTTGTCAGTTAGTTTATCTACAGCTTTTGAATTCATAAGAGGAGCAATAACTTTTTCTGCAATTTTTTCTTCTAAAGCAGCTTCCATTTTAGAAAGTCTTTTTGCTCCTAAAGAAGCTCTTGTTGCTAAACTTACAAATGTTGAAGGTTTCTTTGGTGCCCCCTTAAAAGAAGGAGTATTAATATTGTAACTGTTGTTCATCATAGGTGAAATATTATTCATTAGTTACCTCCTTTCTTTGAGGCTGATGCAATATGGGCTTGTATATTAGCGAAAGCATTACGTTTTTCTGTAACTTTATTTGCAACAGATGTTGTATTTTGTGTAACAGTTTGAGCTTTTGGTGCTGTAGGTTGAGTTGTATTAGCTTTAGCTGTTACATTGTTATCTTTTGCATCTCCACCTTTTGGCGCTTTTTTCAAGCCCAAAACTTTTAGAATTGGTGGAATTGCAATAATTGTTAAATATGCTCTTGGTACAGCTAACAAAATATCAGGTCCCCATTTGAAGAGTGTTTTTAAGTTTTCTTCTTTTTGATTACCGTTTTCTATTTCTTCTGTGATTGGAGTTCCATCTTTTTGAACTACACAACCAACTTTATCACCCTTTTTACCGGTAGCTGATTTTGTACCGTCTGCATCAAGTTGGAATTTACCGTTTTCAGTCTTAAAGACTTCTCTTGATCTAACAACACCATGATTATCAACATATAAATTAGGGTTTTCTTGTTCGAATTTTGCTTTTTCAGCCTTGAATTCTTCTAAATTCTTTTCTAATTCAACTTTTTCTTCATTAAGTTTATCTATTTTACTTTGTTTTTTTGTTTTTTGAAGTTTTTTTTCAATATCCTTTAATCTTTGATTTGCATCACCATGTTCTATTTTTAGAGGTTCTAAATCTCTTAAAAGTTCTGTACCGTCTTTTCGAATCATATTGCCTTTGGCATTTATCATTACTTCTTCGATTTTTTTACCGTCTTTGACAACCTCTTTGATACCAACTGATGGGAATAACTTTTTAATCATAGAAGGTTTTAAGTATTTTTGAGGTTTCTTTAATACCATCCCTACGGCACCTGCAATAGGAGTTGCTATTGCTAGTGACCAAAGCGTACCAATACCCCCTGAAGATATTGAATGACCTGAAGCGTATGCCGCGTCTTTTTTATCAGGTGTTGTTGCATAGTTTGTCAGAGGCCTTGCAAAACAACATATTGCTAGAGAAAACAAAGAATTTGTTAACACCGGATTGTTGTATGCGGCTTCACAAGTTTTTCCCAAAGAATTGCTTCTCAAAAAGCGAGTTAATCTATCAGGCTTCTTAGTAGCAGTCCCGTTGAGGATTGTTTTTGACCTGATAATAGAACTTGCTATTTTACCATTAATCATTACTTATTCCCTTTATTCTGTAATTCAACTATTGGGTATATATATTTTTTTAGAGGTTGATACATAAAGTCGCAAGAAATTTTGCTAACTTTTGTTGTTTTGTTTAGATTTTGCGTTGTATGTGAACACTTCATCATAGTTTCCAATCTAACTTAATTAAAAATCACTACCTTTACACTCATGATAAAAACACATAAATATAAAAATTGTTAGTTTGTAATGAAAATGTTACAATTCGCAAAAAATCAAAAAAATATTAACCGAAGAATAAAAGTCACGAGTTTTGTATAAAAACAAAAGTTAAATGATTACCTTTTTCTATTTTTTTGCATACTCTCTTTACAAGTTTTTATGATGATTGTATTATTATATTAGTGAAGTATAGATTGGAGCAGTTTTGGCAGATAAGTACAAAATACAAGGTGGCACTCAATTAAGAGGTGAAGTTAATATAGGTGGAGCAAAGAACGCAGTCCTTAAACTTATGGCAGCTGCAGTTCTTGCCGAAGGCGAAACCAAGATTTATAATGTCCCTGAACTTACCGATGTTGGTATTATGTTGGAGGTTATAAACGGACTGGGTGTTAAAACATCTTATGATAAAGAAGCTAAATATGTTTCTATTGATGCCTCTAATATCACATCTATTACTGCTAAGTACGAATATGTCAGCAAAATGAGAGCTTCCTTCACAATTCTCGGAGCTTTAGTTTCAAGATGTAAAGAAGCTATCGTAGCACTCCCAGGGGGTTGTGCTATCGGAGAAAGACGTGTTGATTTTCACATAAAAGGTTTAGAAGCTCTTGGCGCTAAAATCAAGATAGAAAACGGATATGTTCATGCAAAAGCTCCAAAATTAATCGGTGCAGATATTTATTTGGATATACCTTCTGTTGGTGCTACAGAAAATCTTATGCTTGCTGCAATTTTAGCTGAAGGTTCTACAAGAATCCAAAACGCTGCTCAAGAACCTGAAATTATTGATTTGGCTAATTTCTTGAATACTATGGGTGCTGATATTGTTGGTGCAGGTACTTCTGAAATTATTATCAACGGTGTTAAACAGTCAGACTTACACCCGATAGAATATACAACTATTCCTGATAGAATTGAAGCAGGAACCTTTATGACTGCAGTTGTAGCATCTAAAGGTAAAGCTATTATTAAGAATGTATTTCCTGCTCATTTGACATTCTTCACAGACAAGTTAATAAAAATGGGCGCAAGTATAAAACTTATCGAACCAACTGCAATAGAAGTTTCTTGCAAAAACAGATTAAATTCTTTGAATTTTGTAACACAGCCATACCCTGGATTCCCTACAGATTTGCAATCTATGGCAATGGCACTTTTAACAACTGCTAACGGTGTTGGTATTATTACCGAAAGTTTATATGAAAACAGATTCATGCAGGTTCCTCATTTATTAAGAATGGGCGCAGATATTCATCAAGATAGAAACCATGCAATTATAAAAGGTGTTAAAAAACTTACCGGCGCAACTGTTTCTGCAAGTGATTTAAGAGCTGGTGCATCATTGGTTGTAGCAGCTATCATGGCTGAAGGTACATCTATTATAGAAAACCTTCATCATATTGATAGAGGTTACGAAAACTTTGATTCTAAATTGAGAGCTCTTGGTGCAAATATAGTGAGGTACAGTGAAGAAACCGAAGAAGTGAAAGGATTGACAAATGAGTCCCGTGTATAAAAGATGGTATGACCATGATCCAAAGCTTTTGGAGGTTATTGAACTACTAAAAAATTATCAAGATGAATTGATGGAGCAAGCTGAATTATTTCTTCAAAAATTAGAGGAACAAGTTTCTAAAGAGGCTATTGACAGATTTTATGAATTAGTAAAACCTATTAACGGGTGTCGTTGGTATGACAAAAACCCTACAATTTCAAAAACTGTAGAAATTTTAAGAGTTGTACCTCCTGATGTTCAAAAAGCTTGTGCAGAAAAATTTATCTCTACCCTTAGAGAAATGGGAATTGACTACGAAAGCCAAACAAAAGAATAATGTTTACAGATTCAATTTCTGAATTTAATCAAAATATAAAGAAATCTAAATCATTTGTTGTAACGGGTTTGACAACTTTTTTAAGATTATTTTTGCTGGACAAAATTGTTAAATCAGGTAAAAAGGTTCTTTTTATTACCTCAACAGAACAAACAGCAATAAAGTATCAAAGCGATTTGAATTCTTTTTTCAAACAAGAATCAACAATTTTTCCGTATCAAAATTCATCAATGTATGAACTTATACCTTCTAACATTTATGACTATTCTTCTCAAGTAAATCTTCTTTTGAATCACAAAGATGTCATGATAGTACCTGTGAAGGCTTTGTTAGAAAAGTTCCCGTCTAAGAGTTTTTATGTAAATAACAAGTTTAATTTAAAAATTGGAGATAATATTTCTCAAAAAGATTTGTTGGAAAAGCTCACAAACCTCGGATACAAACGTTCGACAATGGTTAATGACATTTCTGAATTTAGTATAAGAGGAGATATCGCTGATATTTATACATTAAAAGAAAATCCTGTCAGAATTGAGTTTTGGGGTGATGAAATTGTTGATATAAGATATTTTGACAGAGAAACTCAAAAATCTATAGAAAAAATTAAAGAGATTGATATTTTACCTGTATATAAATTTATCTTGCCTGAAAAAGCACCGAAAGATTTGCCAAAAGAATTATTGGACAAGTTTACGGAAGAACGATATTTTGAAGGGATTGAAATTTATCAAAGTTATTTTAATAATGATTTTGAAACTATATTTGATTATTTCAGCGAATATGTTTTGGTGTTTGATGAGAAATCTGAGATTTCATCAAAATATCAATTTATTGAAGAAAATTATAATACACAGATTGAAGAAAACATCAGAACAGAATTAATTTCACCGTTAAAAGACATAAATCACATTTCGCACAATGATTTTATGTCAAAATTTGTTCGATTCCCGAGAGTTGAATTTAATAATTTTATCGACAGCGAGTTTGATGAAGTTCTTGATTTTAACGCACAAGTAATCAAAAATTTTAATGCAAACATAGAAGAAATTGCGAATTTTATAAAAAAACATGCCGGCTATAAAATAGTTATAGCGACCGATTATCAAGAACGAGTCAAAGAAATTCTTGCTCAGTACAATATTTTTGATGTTGAATATGCAAATAATATTTCAGCAAACGGCACGCTTGTAGAGGATTTGAAGTACCTAATAATTACGGATAGAGAACTTTTTAACAAACGAAACAAAGAGGTTACATCTACAAAACGAACTTCTTATAAAGAGAAGGCTGAATATATTGAAAGTATCAATGATATAAAAGAAGGCGAGTATGTTGTACACTCGGTCCATGGGGTTGGGATATATTTGGGGCTTACTCAACAAGAGCTGGACGGACAACTAAAAGATTATTTAACAATAGAATATGCCCAAAAAGACAGATTACATATTCCCGCAGAACAGATTAACCTGTTATGCCGATATCGTGGTGCTGGTGCAGCAAAACCTAAACTCTCTAGAATGGGTGGCTCTGATTGGGAAAAGACTAAATCAAAAGTTAAAAAGGAAGTTGAAAAGGTCGCTTATGATTTATTGCGCTTGTATGCAAGACGCCAAATGCAAGAAGGTATAGCTTTTGAACCTGATACTGCTTGGCAGTTGGAAATGGAAGATGCATTTGAATACACAGAAACACCTGACCAAATGAAAGCTATAAACGACATAAAAGCAGATATGGAATCCACCAAACCAATGGATAGATTAGTTTGTGGTGATGTTGGGTTCGGTAAGACAGAAGTCGCTATGCGAGGAATATTTAAAGCCGTAGCATCAGGCAAACAAGTTGCAGTTGTAGTTCCTACAACGATTCTAGCCCTGCAACATTATCAAACGATTTCAGAACGATTTAAGCCTTACGGAATAAATGTTGAACTGTTGTGCCGATTCAGAACAGCAAAAGAACAAAAAGAAACCTTGAAAAATATGGCACTTGGAAGTTGTGATGTTGTCATAGGTACTCACAGACTACTGCAAGACGGTGTAATATTTAAAGACTTGGGACTTCTTGTAATAGATGAGGAACACAGAT
>USCK01000024.1 GCA_900553205.1 uncultured bacterium
AATCTAATACCAGTGCTTGATTTGTATTGGTAATATTCATTAATATCTAACCCTGCGTTGATGAAAGCTTCTTTGTATTCAGAACCAACTGTAGAGAAAGTTGTATCATTTGAAGCTGAGTAAGTAACAACATTATCGCTACCGTAAGTGTTATCAGAAGTGTTTTCTTGGAACTTAGTAACTTTTTCACCTTTATCTAAAGCACTTTGATAAGAAGCTCTGTCTGCAAGTTGAACACTAACAGTAGAATATCCGATTTCATCAGATTCTTTTTTTACTAAAGCTGTATATTCATCTTTAAGTTTACCATTGTCTAAAGCTGCAGTTTTATCAACTTGATTTCCGAATTTGTCATAAAAAGTTACATCACCTGCAGCAACTCTATCATCAGAGTATCTTTCTGAATTATTATTTAATGCAGTATATTCGCCGTGTTCATCATCTTCTCTGAAAGTTTGAACATAGTATTGTAAATCAGCGTTGTATGCTTCATTAGGATTGTTAACTAATTCTGCTTTACCGGTTTTAGTAGAGCTTGCATTAGCACTTGCAGTAATTTTGTATGCTGTGTTTTCTTGAACACCGATTGAAGCAAGAGTTGTAGTATATTCTACCAAATAGTTACCTTTGTTATCTTGAGGAAGAACTTGAGCGATAGTTGCATCGTTGCCTCCGATAACAAATGAATATTTAATAGTAGTATAATCATCTGTAGATGGTGGTGTAGGAACTGTCATTGTCAATAAACTGTTATAATAATTTGCAGATTGGTTTGACAAATTTGTTCTTTGTTGGTTTATTTGTTGACCTTCAAATTCTAAGTTAGATTGTCTTGCTGTTAAAGATAGCAATCTTGCTTGCGATGCTGACAAACCCATAATCAATTCTCCTATAATTTTTCCTTATAGTTTTGATTACGGCTTGTTTTATACAAATCTTTAGCTTTTTGATGATTTTTGTTACATTTATTTACATTGTCTTTAAGCTGAGTTCAATAATCAATCGCACAACATCAAGAATGTAAAGCAAACCAAAATGATAATACTGAAGATTTAGGATAAACTTTAAGCTCATAAATATCTTTCGCTGTAACGCAATTTACAGCGAGTTTTTTGTAGTAATTTGCTAAATTGTAAATACATATACCTAGCACAAAACGTATGAAATAACAGCAAACACGCTTGCAATTTACTACACAAAACTTCATTTTATAATTTTTAATTAAATTAAAAAGGAGGATTAAAAATGGCAACAGTAGAACCGATAAGAAATAAAAAAGATATTCAAAAAGTTGAAAAAATATTAGCCAAGCAAGGGACAAGAGAATTATTGCTTTTTGTGATTGGGACAAATTGTGGACTTAGGATTTCCGATATACTTAACTTAAATGTGGGCGATGTTAGAAACAAATCACATATACAAATAACAGAAAAGAAGACTGGTAAATTTAAAAAAATTCCAATCAATGCTAAATTAAAACCATTATTAGAAGAATTTATTAAGGGCAGAAAGTGTGAAGAACCTTTGTTTTTGTCGCATTGGGGGCGTAGGCTGGATAGAGTAACGGCATATTATATTATTAGAAATGCTTGTGAAAAAGCAAATTTGCAAGAAAAAATTGGCACGCACTCAATGCGTAAATCGTTTGGTTATCACCACTATCAACAATTTAAAGATGTGGTAATACTGCAAAAAATATTCAACCACTCAAGCCCACAAATTACATTGAGATACATAGGAATTGAGCAAGATGAAATTGATTACTCGTATAATAACTTTATACTATAACTCTCAAATACAATAACCATAGTCAATCCGATACATATTGAATGTCTTACATTTTATCTATTTTGTAAAATGATGTTTTTAAGCACTCTGTCAGAATATCATAAATATAAAAGACATACAAAAATGACAAAGAAATTAATAATTATTTCCTGTAAATCCATATAATTACAAGCTCTTAGAAATGCTTTACAAAATAGATAAAATGTAAAATGGTTTAGTTTTACTAAAATCCAATAAGAGAGGCTTTAATTGATAAAAAAAAGAACAATAATTGCGATAATTATAACAATAGTTACTATTATTGCAACGAATAAGCTATGGTTAATATTTAAACCAATGCCTGTCAATTTTGATATAAAAGGCAAAGGGCAGTGTAATATTGAAGTTCAACTAAATAAAAAAGATAATGACGAATTTAATAAAATAAAATCTCAATGTATTATTTTAGATTTAAATAAAGATTCTCACGCAAGTTTTAATGTTAAAAGGTCAAGATGTCCTAAGCGTATAAGATTTGTTATAACCGGCTTGAAAGATAATTCCCCAGTTGAAATATCAAATATTACATTAAAAAATGGCAAGTATAAGCTTGATGATTTGAAGCAGTTTGCTAATTCGACAGGGAAATTAGGTGTAAAAAATAATTCAGTTATTGTTTCAGCAGGTAACAGTATCATAATTTTAGAATACAAGAAAACTTTAAAAGTAAGAACTGCAATTAATTTTGATTTTAAATTATTTGTAATTATTTCAGTTTTAACATATTTGTTGGCGTACAAATTCTCCAGCTATGTGGCAGATTTCAAAACTGTAGAAAATAAATCAAGAATAGATATAATATTTTTAATAATATTTTTTGTGTTTTTGTTTATTCCAATAAGTAATATCAACAAAGATGAAATATCAGCGCAAGAAAATCGAACATTAGCAAAACTACAACCTTTTATAACTCAAGACGGAGAAATTAATGATGAGTTCGGTAAGAATTTTAATGAATGGTTTAATGACAGATTTTATTTGAGATATAGTTTTATCGGTTTTTATAATCAAATTCATTCTAAATTTCTAAATATAGTAAAAACAAAAGACGGGATTTATAACAAAAAATCAAATTATATGTTTGTTGATGATAGTGGTTGGTATTCTAGTTTGTATGACGAACAGGTGCAAGAAGAAATTGTAAAAAATCTGAATAGGTTTAATTCGTTTTGTCAAAATAATAATATAAAATTATATTTACTGGTCGTGCCTTGGCAACAGGATATCTATTATAAAGAAGGTGAACCATATCTTTCAGTACCTGATGCAAGATATAAACTGATAGATAAAATTGCAGGCAAAACCTCATTTAAAACAATTAATACATATAATGAGCTGCAAAAAGCTTCGCAGAATATTCAAACCTATTATAAGACGGATTGGCACTGGACTGATGATGGAGCTTTCATTGGTTATCAATTATTAATGGATAATATCAAAAAGGATTTTAAAAAACTAAATATTTTGACAAAAAATGATTTTAATATCACTCAATCAAATAAAGTTCGTTCTGATTGGGATAGAGAGTTTCATAACGGCGAAGTTATGATGTATCATTTTCATGATTTTGAGAATCAAGCCGATAAAATTTTAGATGCTAAATATAACTATTATGAACATAAGCAACACAAAAATTTACAGGCTACAAGTATAGATATTCCATATAAAAAAGAAAAAACTTATTATTACCCATTTGGTAACAATTTAAGGCTTATGCAAATAGGTACAAGTATGAATGAGAGTTTGTTACAGTTTACACCCTATTCATTTAAAAACCTGAAATACATAAGGTTGATAAATGTAAAAGAAATGTCAGGAGAAGAAAACTTTAAGCTCTCTAAATACTATCAATCTGAAATATTGCAATATAAGCCGGATATTATTGTGTTATGTTTGACACCTCTCAATTTGCCAAATGTAATTGATTTTTACAAGGAGTAAACCAATGCTATTTAGTTCTATGACCTTTATATATTTTTTCTTACCAATCGTACTTTTGTTATATCTGGTAACAAAAAAAGAATTACATAATCCAATACTTTTAGTTGCAAGTATTATATTTTATGCTTGGGGAGAACCTAAATATTTAGCAATAATGTTATTAACAATATTGCTAAACTTCTTTGGAGCGATTGCGATTGATAAATATAAAATCCATAAGAAGCTAATTCTTCTTTTTACAATTTGTGCGAATTTGGGGCTTTTAGTTTATTTTAAATACTTCAATTTCTTAATCAATAATTTTAACAGTTTATTCCATTCTCATATCTCAACTCTGGATATTGTTATGCCTATAGGTATCTCTTTTTATACATTCCAAGCATTATCCTATGTTATTGATGTTTATAGAGAAGAATGTAAAGTTCAAAAAGATATTTATAAATTAGCATTATATATTTGTTTGTTTCCACAGTTGATAGCTGGTCCTATTGTAAAATATCATGATGTTGCAGAACAAATTGAAGATAGAGAAGTTAATTTTGATAAAGTTAATTTAGGCGTAAAACGCTTTATTATTGGTTTATCCAAAAAAGTTTTGATAGCTAATACTATGGGCACAATCGTGGATAAAATTTTTGTACAAGACCCACATAATTTTTCTCATGCTGTTGCTTGGATTGGTTCTATAGCGTATGCTTTTCAGCTATATTTTGATTTTAGTGGATATTCCGATATGGCGATTGGATTAGGATTGATTTTTGGATTTAAGTTTATGGAAAACTTTAATTATCCGTATATATCAAAATCAATTACAGAATTTTGGAGAAGGTGGCATATTTCTCTTTCTACTTGGTTTAAACAATATGTTTATATCTCTCTTGGTGGTAACAGATGTTCAAAACTAAAAACATTAAGGAATTTAGGTATTGTATTTTTATTAACAGGTATCTGGCATGGTGCAGAGTGGACATTTGTAATTTGGGGAATCTGGCATGGCTTCTTTATAATATTAGAGAAAATACTAAATATAAAAGAGTTTGAGCAACAAAAACATAGTTGGTATGTTAATACACTAAGACATATTTATTGCATTTTTGCATTCGTTATAGGCTGGGTAATTTTTAGAGCAGATAATATAAAATATGCTTGGGATTATTTAATGAATATGTTTGGATTGCTACATTTACATACAGAGCAATTTAACTATGCCTTTTTATACTATGTTGATAAAATTGAAATTATAACTTTTCTTATTGCAGTATTGTGCAGTGTACCATTGTTTAAAAACATGATTTACCAACAGAATAAAGTCGTTAAGTGTGTTGTGAATGTTTGGTTGTTACTTTTGTTATTCTTGTCAACTATTACAATCGCAAGTAGTACATATAACCCGTTTATATATTTTAGGTTTTAATATGTTTATAACAAAGCCTCCTTTTAAAGGAGGCTTTGTTGTTTTATATATTGTTACTAATAGCTTAGTTAGTCTTTATGCCTTTGCGTCTTAGGATTCTTGCCAGTTGCATATATAACTCTTTATTTTTTGCCGATTTATCAATATCGCTAGCTTCTTTTATGTATTCAAAAGCATTTTCGTATTGTCCGATAGATTGATAAATTTCGCCCATTTTGACATATAAAGAAGCATTGTTTACATTTAGCGTAATGGCTTTTTTAAGGCTTTCTATTGCAAAATTGATGTCATTCTTTTCAACAAGAGCTAATGCATTGTAATAATAACCTTCATATTGGTTCATATCCAATTCTATCAATTCTTGTGCCACCTCAAACAAAGCATCAAAATCTTTGATATTATTATAATATTCAGCCTTCAAAACCTTTGCATAATAATAGTTTGGATAAGTGTTGTTCAAATCTTCAATTTCAGGTTTTGCTTCTTCAATTTTGTTCATTTTCAACAAAAGATTGCATAGAAAAGACTTGTATTCAAAAGATTTAGCATTTATTTGTATTGTTCGCTTTATCATCTCAAGCGCAGGTTTGTACAGCTCTAAACCATAATAAATTTGTGCTAACGCATATAAAATTGTTTCATTTTCAGGGTTTTCTTTCTGTAATTTTTCAAGCTCAGATTTAGATGATGCTAAATCTCCCATTTGGAATTTGATTAGCATTTTTAAAACTTTAGCCTCTGTAGTTTCAACATTCAAATGCGTAAGAGCATTTTTGTAATCACCTTCTCTATACAGTGCATAACCCAATGAATACTGATAATTTGAGTTTGTTGGGTTTAGGCAGATAGCTTTAATAAAATATTTTTTAGCTTCATCAAGCCAACCCTTCAAAAAATATGCTTGCGCAAGATTAAAGTTATATGAATCATTTTGACTATCGGAGTTGATAGCTTCTTTAAAATACCCGATAGCGCTATCCAGTTGTAGTTCATCTAATTTCGCTAAGCCCATATAGTTTAATACTTGAGCATCGTTTGTGTTATTATTTTCCAATTTCGTTAAAACCTCTTTAGCTTTTTCTATTTGTTTTGTTTCAAAATATATTTTACATAATAAATCTTGTAATTTTGCATTGTTATTATCTGCTGTGTATTCAGTCAAAATACGGATAGCTTCATCATACTTGTTAAGTTTGTAATATGCAAAAGCAATTTCTCCAGCAACATCAACAGAAGTTATAAAATCCACAAATCCTGTGGCTTCATTGTATTTGTTTTGTAAGTTTAATATTTTCAAGAACTCATATAAATCAGTCTGAGAATTAGTTATAATATATATTTTGTTTGCAACTTTTGATGCCGATTTATAATCTTTTTGTTCTGTATAAATTTGTCTGAGATTAACCAAGCTGTTAATATGGTTTGAATCAATCTCAAGAGCTTTGTTTGTATAGTGTATAGCTCTATCATAATTCTTTAACAACAGATAAATACCACCTAGCTCGGATAATATTTCAATATTATCATTTTCTCTAGCTAAAAGTTTATAAAATATTTCAATAGCCTGTTTGTAATAACCTTTTTTCTTTAGTTCAAAGGCTTCAATCATTAGTTGTTTCATCTTGGCTTATCTCTTTTTTGCTATTTAACAAATGTCTTTTCTTTGGTAGCGTTTCTTTTTTAGAGTTTACAATAATCAAGACCTCATCTTTACTAGCCATTTTTAGGTTGTTTCTGGCGATAGATTCAAGTGTTGCAACTGATGAGAAATTCTTGATATCTTTCTTTAGTTCAGCATTTCTCAACTCTGCTTCTTCTTCGGTCTTAGAAATTGTAGCAATTTTTTGTCTGTACGAAATTATTTTAGAAATATTAAGTATTGCACTAAAAGATATCTGAGCCAGACAAAGCAACAAAATTATTGTCAAAAATGAATAATAAAATTGTGTATGGTGTTGTCTTTTTTCAGATTTCTTTTTTGCATTAGATGCAATATTTTTATTTTGTTTTGTTTTGTTTTTCTTCATAACCTAAATATAATTATATACACATTTTTATTGAATTACAACTTAAATTTAGTAGAAAATTCTAAAGAAGCGTTGTTGTAACCACTTTCATAAAAAGTTTGAGATAAACCGAGTTCAAATCTCAAGCTGTCAATATATTTTTTTAGTTGTGGAGTATAAATCAAAGATATAGAATTCTTTTTAACAGGTACTCCCATATAAGTCTTTACGGTATCTCTAAGAGCTAATGATTTTGTGAGTTTAAGCTCAGGTGCTATCCCTAACATACTTTGGTAAGAGCCGTCTATAGATTGAGTATCAGTGCTGACAGTTCCAGTAAGAGCATATTTTTTGCCGTCATATCTGGTAAACATACTTGTAGAATATGTCATTTGCGCACTATCCATTGATGCGCCGTAGTATGTTCCATAAGAGAAATTCCCTGCTTGTTCTGAAACATAATTAAAAATTGGTGCTATGTAGTATTCATCTCCTGATAGTTTAGAAGATTTTGCTAAAGCACTTCTTTCTCTAATTCTTGTATCTTTGAAAGTCGGAGTATAAACAGGTATAAGTGTGTTAGGTGGCTTTATATTAAGTGTTGGACGCTCTATTGACTTGTCCAAATATATAGCCGAATCTTCCTGAAAAGAAACGCCACCTTCTAAAGTTTGTTGCTGTGGAATAATCTTGGGGTTATTTAGAATAGCAGTTTCTTCCACCTCATTAGCATTATCTGTTGCTGACAGGGCAGGTAATTGCAATAGCAAAATTAAAAATAATACTAACAGCTTCTTCATAAATATATTCTAGTCTATAAACTCATATTTTTCAATAATAAAGGGATAAAAAATAGGCGACACCCAGATTCGAACTGGGGGATAAAAGCTTTGCCTTACCACTTGGCCATGTCGCCATTTCTTCTTATATGTTATTGAAGATATAACCAAATGTCAAGTGGAGTTGTTGGTAATAATTAAAATTATAACTTAACCTTTACAAAAAAAATGGTTTAATGTATCCTAAAATTATGATTAAGAATTTACGACGATTAGTATATACGAATTAAGGCTTGTTTTTGTTAAAAACATCTTATTTTGTGTACTAATAAAAACAAGACCTTATGGGTCTGTTTTTTTTATGTAAAATTTTATTACATTTTAAGTGTAAAAAGGTAAATTTTTAAATTTTAAATACTTAATACAAAAGGAAGGTTTATTTATGAATGTAGTTATGAATATACGACGAAGAATTACTATAAAGGCGAATGCTCCAATCGTCGAATTAATGAATTTAATTTGGGGCTTGTAATACACAGGCTAATATAGTAAGGAAAAGGAAATGATATCACCGGCAAAAATATATTCAGTATTGGGAAATCCAAAATCGCTTGTTCCTCTTGGTGTAAAAGATGGAGCAAATTGTTTGGGGTTGACTACAGCATCTTATGTTACAGGTAAGAAAGAAGAAGCGCAAGATAGATTTATAGACGAAGCAGGCACAGAGGGTATTTGGTTGGGCTCAATACCTGCTTATAAAAAGATTATAGATAAAACAGCTTTCAAAATCGCAAAACTTGACCCTAAGTATGATATAAGAAACTTAGATAATAAGGATATTTTTGAGAAAACTAAGAAATATGCACCAAAAGGTACGAATATTGCAAACGATATAGAGAAAATCGGTAAAAATGCAAAGACCTTCAAGGCTCTAAATGTGCTAAAAGTCGTAGTTGCTACAGGTATGGCTCTAGCTTCGTATGATATATTAACAGATTTAAAACAAAAATATACAGAAAATAAAATTGAAAAGAGAATTAAAGCTGATATGGCAAAACAAGAAAAGAAAGCCATAATGAACAGTGATAAATTTGTTATGAATAAAAATAACAAAGATTACACAGCCTTCTCATCAATCAAAAAACATAATAATAACCTTTCATTTAAAGGGGGAGTGACTGATTTTATCTTGGACCCTGTTAAAAACATGTATGTCCTAGACGCTGGTATTACAGGGCAAAGACTTGCAAAATCCAGAGACCCACAAGAGTTTGGTGGATATGTAATAAAAGAAGGCGGCTTCTTATTGTTCATGTATTATGCAGGTCAAAAGATAATGAACCATTTGGAACATAGAGCTGATAAGAAACACAACAAATCAATAGCTCTTGATTCAAGAGTGTTGGAAGATGACAAATTCAAAGAACTCTTTAAATCGGGAGAAATTGAAAAGAGCTTGAATGAATTTCCAAAATACACAATAGAAAAACCTAAGAAAAAAGGAATTATTCAAAAAGTTAAAGATTTCTTTAATCCTCCTAAAAAGACAGCTGAAGAATTAGCAAAAGATGCAGAATTGTATGAATATATCCATAACAATCCTGATAATGCAGTTGTTAAGGCTGCTAAAAAGTCTGATATTATCGAAAATTACAAGGTTAGACAAAAAGGTATTCTTGGCTTCTTTAAGAAAAAAGTTGATACCGGATATATTGATACAAGAAAGTATATTGATATGGATACTATGAGAAAAACTCATCATCATATCAAAAAACTTTATAATCAATATAAAGCGTCAGGTGAAGATATAGATACCTTCTTCAATGGAGTTAGAAAACTCAAGAGAAATTCTATCAAGGTAAATATGGCATCATCAATGTTTGCATTGGGTGTTATTCTCCCAGGCATGATGCTTGCGAAGAGAATTTTGTCTAACGATAAAGAATTTGCAACTAAGAAAAGAATCAGAGAAAAATTAGAAAAACAAAAAGCAACTATGCAAGTAACAGCCTAGTTGCTTAGGTTATAATATTAATTTTTGTAATAATTTTATTTTAATCACTAAAGTTATACATTTTTCTGCCGTAATTCTTATTAGAAAAAGGAGTGTGTTATGGCTGATTTTAATCTTGATTCTTTAAATACTATATCTCAAAAGGATTCGGTTAATATTAATAAAAATAAAATCCTTAGTGATAAACAAGGTAATGATAAACAAAAATTACTTTTTGATTTTTATGATACTGCTGGAGAATCAAAAGATGGTAAACTGGATAAATCAGAAATAACAGCTATGTTGGATTCTTTTAAAAAATTTGACACAACTTCTGATAACAAACTTGATGCTACAGAGCTTGCTGAACTTACAAAAGACTTAAAAGCAAAAGGTTTAGAAGTATCAGAAGCAGATGTAAAAACTTTTTATGAAAATGTTATTGCAGAAGGTAACAGCGCATCTGAAAACCTTCATGATTATACTGTTCAGTTTGGTGAGAAGTTTACGGATATAATAATAAATTCTCTAAAAGTAAAAAATAATGGTGCAGTGCCGACTGCAGAAGAAATTACAGCCGCTAAAGAAAGGTTCAAGGCAAACAATCCTGATGCCGTAAAAGAACGAAATGGAGTAGAGTATCTTTTAGCTGGTGCAAAAATTAAGCTAGAGGGTGAGCTAGAGGATAAAAATAATTCAGAAGAACAAGAACAAGTTTGGCAAGATTATACAAAAGGTGATGAAAATTATAAGCAATATGTCAAGATAAAACTAAAAGCACAAGCAGAAGGTTTACGAGCAACATGGAGTCAAGATTATTTCTATAATGAATCTGAGAAAAAACATTATAAATATAATAAAGAAACAGGAGAATTTGAAATTGCAGAGAATGTAAGATATGCAGATAAAGATGGCTCATATATTGTTCATGAAAAAGGCAAAAATATACGAGAAAGACGTGATAAAGAAAATAATATTGTTGCAATTCAAGCATCTACAGAATCGGGTAATATTTACACAAATGAAGCTTATGCTGCTAAGAAATTAGGCTTGAAAGCGTCACCACATGCCGGTACTTGGGTTGATTCCAAAAAACAATATTATACTTGGGATAGTTCAAATCATCAGTTCAAATTGTTGCCGAAAGATGTCGTAAAAGTCGATAAAGACGGCAATATGTACGATAAGAATAAAGCCAAAGTTACTGTAAACTAAATGAATTTATTTAAAGTATTCATTAGTTCAAACTTGTTTTTGTAGCCTGAGAATTTGGTCAAGATTTCACCATCTTTAAAAAGTATGAAGGTTGGGAAACCCATAACTCCGAATTGCGCTACGAGTTCAGGGCTTTTGTCGCCGTCTATTTTCCCTATCCATATTTCAGGAAGTTCTTTGAATACTTCATTTTCTCGTTGGCAATAACTACACCATTTAGCAGAAAAAACAATTAGTTTAAGTCCTTTTTCTGTTTCTTTTTTAAAATTTTTTGAATCAATATCAATAATCATAATAACCTCGTTTTTTATTATAATAAATTATGATAGATATATTTCATTACTCATGTTGGTAAATAATAGTGAGTTATTGCATTTCATAATAAACTGTATAAATTTCTTTTGTGGAGAGTTTCGCATGTCCACCCCTTACTAAAACTAAAGGATAGCCAGCAGCCCAAAAAGCAATGTTGCCAGCTTGATATAACGGATATAGCCACCACGAGCGATTTGCACCTCGTTTTTTTACTCGTCCATAAAAGTTAATTTTCTCGTTGTTTTTTACCACAAAATTATCCACTACCAAGTCTGCAGGTGTACCTAGCAAATCATTTGGGGATACGGTTTCTACTCTGCCTATAACCTCTGAATCTTTAGGAAGTTGATACTTGCCGAGTGTCAGGTTTTTTATTGTTTTGAATAGTATCAAATCGCCTTCTTTTACCTCGTCATGGCGAGTGGTAAGATTCCTTGTAACCTTTAATTGTACAGGAATTGGCGCTATTGCATAATTATATTTTGTTTTAACTTTTGCAGGTTTGATTTTCTTTTTATCCAGTTTCAGAGCAACTTCATCAATAACCTCATCTTTATGAACCCCTAAAGGAATAACTTTTTTATCTTTTGTTACATAATGTTCTACAAATTCATCATTTACTTTTTGTTTAGAATGGTCATATTGCTCTAGTGGGGTTGGGTCAAGAGTTTCCTCTACAAATTCATCAACAATAAGTGGTGTTGCATATCCTGATAGAGATGCAATTTGAAGACAAATAAAAATTGTAAGTATTTTTTTTATCATTTATATCTTACTTTTTTTGTTGATTTAGTTTCAATTTTTTGTTGCAGTTTAGCTCTGTTTTCTCTTGATGTCAATAAGAAGTTTTGGTAATAAATATTATCGCTATAGTAGTTTGTAGCAAGGAATGAAGGATATTTGTTGTAGATATACTCATATATTCTTGCCATTCTTCTTGAAGCTAAAGAGTAGCTGTCACCACATTCATATCTTCTTTGAGGAATTGATTTTGATAACATGACTATAAGAGCAAGAGGGTTATAACCTGCACTAACCATATAATCTACTGCCATTTTATCAGCTTTATTGTTATATTTTTGAGGTTTTACCCAATAGTCTAATAATGAACCGTAACCTCTAAAAATACCGTCATAAGAATCAACGGCTTGAGAGATTCTTCTACTCAAGATTGCTGCAAGTTCGTTGTCGTCTGTTACATTAGACATTTGGCGAGGTGTTATATAAACAATTCTTTGAAGATACATAAGTCTTAAATCTGTACCAACATTATATTCTTTTTGTCTTGGTAAGTATCTGAAACAAACTCTTTGTTCAATTCTGTTGGAATTAAGAATTCTAAACCCTACTTTGTTTATTCTGTCTTGAACAAGAGAAATATCGTTTAGGTCAAAATTCTCAATACAACCTGATGAGGCACAGGCTTGCAAAGCCATGCAAATCATTAAAATACCTGTTAATAAAACTCTTTTCATTTTTTCGCTCACTATAAGTTTACGAAATAATTATAAATAAAAAATGCCCCCTAACTATGCTTTTGTAAAGAAATGTAAACAATATAAAAATAAAAGGCAATTATTTAAAAGATATATACTTTTTATATATACGGAAGCAAATTAGGACAGGAAATATATTTAGTACTAGTTACTGAATATCAAAATTGAAAAGGGGTATAAATATATGGCAATAGGCGCAAGAGATTTTATTGATAAACTTTTGGTAGAAAAATACGCACAAGAAAAAGTTGATAACCATGACAATTTGGAATCAAGAATTTCGCCAAACGAAGTTATGGACGTTATGAGTGTTGCATCTAATAACGCATTGAACTATCTTAAACTTTCACAAAAACTTGCTATTGTATGTTATGCCGTAAATACTAAGGCTGCAAAATATGAGCCTGTCGCTTTACCACAATAGAGTACACTTTAAAAAGGGTGTATGTTATACACTAGCTTTTTTGCCTGCGTTTATAAATTCGTTTAATTTGTTTACCATTACATCTCTGTAGATATCGCAATTAAGTTCTGATTTTGCTTCAAATCTTAATGTAAATACCGGTTCTGTGTTACTTTGACGAACAAGTGCAAAGCCCCCGTCAAATACAATTCTCATACCATCAAGAGTTATAATATCTTTTATTTCATCGCCAAAAGCATTTTTGTTTTCTCTAACAAATTTTTCAAATTCAAACAATACATTTTTTTTCAATTCGTTAGGGCATGGTAGTCTTAACTCTGGTGAAGAATGTACGGCATTGAATGGTGCAAGCAAATCTTCTATTACGAAATCCGGGTTTTGGATTTTTTGTTTAGCAATAATTTCAATAATTCTGCAACCTGCGTAAATTGCATCATCAAATCCGTAGTATCTGTCTTTGAAGAAGGTATGTCCACTCATTTCACCGGCAAGGATAGCACCTGTTTCTTTCATTTTACCTTTAATATATCCGTGACCTGTTTTACACATAACGGCATGTCCACCAAGTTTGTTGATAGTGTCAAATAGAACTTGAGAACATTTTACTTCTGAAACTATAACAGGTGAAATACCTTTTTTTCTATAATGTTCAATAACATCCATAGCATAAATCAATAATAATTTGTCGCCTGTTAAGTGGTTGCCTTCAGAATCAACGATGCCGATTCTGTCACTATCGCCGTCAAAAGCGATACCGATATCAGCTTTTTCTGTAACAACTGCACGTTTCAAATCTTCAAGGTTTTTAGGGTCACTAGGATTTGGGTGGTGGTTAGGGAATCTGCCGTCAGGAGTTGAGAATAGTTCAACAACCTTGCAACCCAAATCACGATATAGTTGAGGTGCAACAATACCCCCTGTCGCATTACCACTATCAACAACAACTTTTATGTTGCCATGAATAAGTCTTGTTAATGCTGAAAATTCGCCTTTCATTTCTTTTATATAATCAGGAATCAAATCATATTCTTTAAGTTCGCCCTCTTTTGTGATTGGTGATTTAATACGATATTCTGCTTCAGTTAAAGCTTTTACATCTTTGATTTGTTCTTCGTTTAGAGTTTGGTGTTCGTGAGTCATTTTTAAACCGTTATATTGGCTAGGATTGTGACTTGCAGTAACAATTAAAGCTCCAAGAACAGGACGGTTGTTTGTTAAGAATTTTGGCATGCCGACAGCTTCTGAATAATAACCTAAAGGAGTTGGAGAAAGTCCCATATCAATAACATTAGCGCCTATAGAACGAACACCTTTTATTAGAGCTGAAGCAAGAGAAGGAGAATGTGTTCTTGCATCACGACAAACGGTAATCCAAATATTCTCAGGAAGTTGACCTGATTTGTTCATCACATATTTTACAAACCCTCTACCTGTGTAGTAAAAAAGTTCTTCTGTAATGTCTTCACCATAAATCCCTCTAATATCGTTTTTGCCGAATGCTGTTAAAGATAACATATTTTTCTCCTGTATTTACCAAACTATCTCTTTTAAGTATAATTTAGTATAAATATGGCTAATTTTCAATCAAACATTAATAAAAATGACGGATTAACTGCATTGATATTTATACTTCCAGCAGTTCTTGGAACTCTTATATTTATTGTGATTCCCGTTATTTTTTCTTTTAGTTTAAGTTTTGTGGATTGGGATTTGTTGTCACCTATGAAGTTTGTAGGTCTATCAAATTTCAAAGATGTGCTTACGGATTCTATGTTTCTACAAGTTTTGATAAATACATTTGTGTTTGCAATAGCCTCATCAGTTTTTGCCGTCATAATACCTTTGGTGCTGTCATGTATTTTGAATACAAAAATCAGAGGGAGTAATTTTTATAAAACTGCTTATTTTTTACCTTTTATAACTCCAATGATAGTTATAGCGATTGTTTGGCAATGGGTGTTTGACCCTAATATAGGTTTGCTTAATCAAATTTTGCATACTCATATAAAATGGTTGTATGATGTTCGATTTGCCATGCCGGCATTGATTGCGGTTTCTGTTTGGAAATTGATTGGATATAATATGATAATATTTTTATCGGGCTTATCTACAATTAATCAAGAGGTTTTAGAGGCTGCAAAAATAGATGGGGCAAATTCGTGGCAGGTGTTTAAAAATGTTACTGTTCCTCTACTTAGTCCAAAAATATTTTTTGTAATTGTAATAACTTCAATATCTTCGTTTCAAGTGTTTGATTTGATTTATGTTATGACACAGGGTGGGCCTGATAATAGCACAATGGTTTTGGTGTATTCGATTTATAAGTATGCTTTTGAGTATTTTGATGTTGGAAAAGCAAGCGCTATTGCGTATATTTTGTTTGCAATAATTTTTGTATTAGTGCTGTGTCAATGGAAACTTAGAAAGAAAATGGTATATAATGAGGTTGAATAGTATACAAAACTTAAACAACTACTTGAAATTCTTTTATCTTTTGTATACGATTGAAATGAGCGATGTGGACTCGCTTTAA
>USCK01000025.1 GCA_900553205.1 uncultured bacterium
AAATAAAAGAATTTGGTGTAAGCGACACAGATTTGAAAATTGCTAAGAAAATTATAGAAACAGATACATATTATTCAAGAGAATCTGTTTCAAATATAGCTCAAGAATTGGGCTACATAATAACCTTGACAGGTAACAGTGATTATTATAATTCTTATCTGAACAAAATAAACAAAGTTACAGCAAATGATGTCAAAAGAGTTGCGAACAAATACCTTACAAAGAATAACAGTGCAATTTCTATCATTTTACCTGAGAGAAAAAATGATATAGCACAGATTGAATCTAAAACCAACCATACAGCAACACTTATTTCTTCTAATAATACAACTTCTAAATACAAACTTGATAATAGTGCTACAATGCTAATTACAGATAACAACTATAATGACATTGTTGCAATATCTATCCAAATAAAAGGAGGGAAATTTTTAGAGCCTAAAAGAGGTACTTCTACATTATTTGCAGATTTATTGATGAAGGGTACTGAAAAATACTCTGCAATCGAACTGGCTAAAACGTTGGAAGAAAACGGGATAAACATCTCCTTCACACCTACTGCCGATACTTTTAATATTTCTGTACAAACTACAAAGAATCAAGTAGAAACAGCTTTGGAACTGCTAGATGACATACTGAACTGTTCGACATTTGATGATATAGAAATAGAGAAGGACAGAACTCTTGTACTTAACAAAATCAGACAAAGCAAAGATAATCCTTTAAACCTTGCTATTGACGGATATAAATCTCAAATCTACAAAGATTCTGTTTATTCTAATTCCTATACACTTATGGAAAAATCTATTCCTCATATAACAAGAAACGATATCAAAAATTATCAAAAATCAATTCTTAATCCTGAAAACATTGTAATCTCCGTAAACGGTAATATTGATAAAAATATATTAGTCAATAGCTTTGGGAATATGTTTGTAAATCAAAACCAAAACAAATTTGATTACGGGAAATATTCTATCCCTAAAATAACATCACATTCTCAAAAAATCCAAAAGATTGATAATCAGCAAACAGCTTGGGTAATTTTGGGCTGGCAAACTGACGGAATCAACAATACAAAAGATTATGCGACATTAGAAGTGATTAATACCATTCTCGGTTCCGGTATGAGTTCAAGACTATTCAGAAGCGTTCGAGAACAAGAAGGACTGGCTTATCAAGTAGGAACATCTTTCAAACCAAATATTCTTGCAGGTGCTTTTAATGTATATGTCGGGACTAACCCTAACACTTTAGAAAAAGCTAAAAGCAAAATGCTGAATGAAATAAACAAACTAAAAACTCAATTTGTTAGCGATAAAGAACTTAAAGAAGCAAAAGACAGATTGTTGGGCGAATTTGTTATAGCACTGGAAACAAACAGCGATAAAGCCTCTACTTTGGGTAGGTTTGAAGTTTCAGGCAGAGGATACGAGTTTATAGACAAATATTACAATCTTATAAATTCTGTCACTGTTTCTGATATAGTTGAAGTAGCTAACAAGTATTTTAACGGAAATTATGTAACATCAATAATTACAAGGAAATAAAAATGCCACATTTTTTTATAAATTCTAAAGATATAGATAACAATATAATAACAATTTCTGATGAGTCTAATTATCAGCATATAGTCAAATCTCTCAGAAGTACCGTTGGTGAAGCACTTTTGCTGATAGATGAAAACGAAATTGAGTACAAAACAGAAATAAAATATATCTCAAAGGATTTTATCAAAACAGAAATTATTGAATTTCATAAATCTAATCGAAAATTAAAATACAATCTTTATCTTGCACAATCACCACTGAGAAGTGATGCTCAAACAACAATTATAGAAAAAGCTACAGAGCTGGGAGTTGCAGGGATTTATCCTATCTATACCGATAATTGTGTATTAAAAAAGAATGTTATAGATAATAAAATTGATAAATGGCAAAACACAATGTTTGCAGCCTCAAAGCAGTGCGAAAGAGCAAATATCCCTATTTGTTTTCCTCTAAGCTCATTAGATGAAGTTGTACATTGTCGTAAGTTTGATAAAGTTATTGCACTTTGCGAAAAAGACACAGAAAAGAATTTAAAAGAATACTTGAGAGAAACACCTATCAAAGAAAAAGAAGATGTTCTTGCAATTATCGGGCCTGAAGGTGGATTTTCGGATAAAGAATTCGGATATTTCAAAACTCATTCTATTCCAAGACTTTCTTTGGGTGATTTGATTTTAAAAGCTGAAACTGCCGTTATTGTAAGCATAGGAAACATAGTTTATGAATCTATCTGATGACAAAGTTTTGGAATTATTAAAAGATTATGATGAAGATATCTATTTGGTTGGTGGTGCTGTAAGAGATTATCTTTTAGGCAAAACTACCTGTGACAAAGATATCTTAGTAAATAATGCCGAAAGTTTTGCAAAAGAATTTGCAAGAAAGAATAATGCGACTTTTATAACTCTTGATAGCGAAAACAAGATTTATCGAGTTGTGCTAAGAGATAAAATAAACTATCTTGATATTACAGAGCCTATTGAAGGCTCTTTGGAGAAGGATTTAAGACGTAGAGATTTTACGATAAACGCTATTGCTATAAACCTTAAAACAAAGGAGATTATTGATATCAATAACGGTCAAGAAGATATAAAGAATAGAGTTATTAGAAGTATCTCGGAAGATAACCTTGTTGATGACCCTCTTAGAATATTAAGAGCTTTTAGATTCTCTGCGACATTAGGGTTTGAGATAGAGCAAGGAACTTTAGAGCAAATAAAAAGACATAAAGACTTAATCCTTAATCCAGCCAAAGAAAGAGTTAATTATGAAATATTAAAACTCTTCCAAGGAGAGTACACACCTCAAGTTTTGCTTATGGCTAGTGATATTATAAAGCTTTTGTTTCCTGTGTTTACAGATGTTAAAAAAGTTCCTAAGAACACTCATCACCATTTAGGTTTATACGAACATTCTGTTGAAACGGTTAATCAGATTCAACAAATCTATAATACCTGTTCTGACGAAGTAAAAGAGCACATGAATAAGGTTGATTTCGGTGGATTTTCAAGGCTTGCACATTTAAAGTTTGCAGGATTTTTTCATGATATCGGTAAGTTCTCAACATGGACGATAGAAGGTGATAGACACCGTTTTATAAAACATGATGATGTCGGTTCAAAAATGGCTAAAGAGATATTGAAACAAAACAAATTCTCAAAAAAACAAATTGAATACATAACAAGTATGATAAAAAATCATATTTATCCGTCACAGGTTGTATCTGCTGAAAATATCAATGACAAGATTTATATGCGATATATCCGAAAAATGGAAGATAATGTTATAGACAATATTATTTTGGCACAGGCAGACAGACTTTCTGCCAGAGGTTCTGCTATTACTGATGATATTGTTAAAGATAATATTGATAGACTGAATAAACTCCTTGAGTTTTATATTATGATAAAACCAAAGTTAAAACCGATTCCAAAACTTCTTACGGGGCAAGAAATAATGGAAATAAAAAATATTCCACAATCTCCTATTTTGGGGAAGATTATTTCTGCATTAAAAGAAGAACAGTCAGAAGGTAATATTTTGACCAAAGCTGAAGCTGTTGAGTTTGTTAAAAACTTTTCGGTATAAAAAATGACAATAGCATATTTCTTATTAACTTAGTCACTTATTAACTTAGTCACTTATTAACTTAGTCACTTATAAATTTATTCACTTTCAAAAAAACATACAAAACGAGGTGATTATGATAACCACCTCGTTACAATCTTTATTAATTATTATTATAATTATTAGCTTAATCCGTAGTGAGCGATTGAACCTTTCACATCTTCGCCAAGTCTGCTCTTTGCAGATTCTTCTCTTTGTTTTGCTAGTTCCAAAGCTGTGTCGTTTGCAGCTACATCTGCTTGGATTTCTGCATCTTTGTCTGCGATAGGTTCTCTTTGACGATCTTCTTTTGCTTCCAATTCTTCCAAAGCTGCTTCTTTCATTGCATTTAAAACAGTTTGTAAAGTTGTTTGTAATTGAGCTGCTAATGATGTTCTTTGAGACAAAATGCTGTTCATTTGAGCAGTTTTAGAATCTTTATTATCAACACCATCAGCTACAGCTTTATCTGGAGAAATAGCATTTGCATCTATACCGGCATTTTGCGCCATAACTGCATATACTGAATTTTGAGCTATCGACAAGCCTGCACTTGCAAATATACTACCAACATTTGCTTCAGAGAAAGTACCTGCAGCGCTCAATCTAGTAATTTGAGCACTCAAGTTATGTTGCAAGTTAGTGTATTGAGACTCAAGAGAGGTTTTCTTCTTGCTGAAGAGCTTTTCAATGTTAGCGATACGTTTTTGGTAACGTTCTTGCATATCGTTTAATCGAATACTCTTAAGCTCAAGCATATTGCATTTTTGCTTAGCCCTTTGATATTCATATGACATTAACAATAAGCCCATTTGCTTTTCCTCGTCTTTTGTGTCCTCGTACATTAATAAAGTATTTTTCTTTTTAAAAATTGCCTTTTTCGTTGCATTTTAGTTTACATTTCTTTACATTTAAGTAAAAATTGGGATATTACTAGAATACAGACTTTCAAAAATATAACATTATTATTAAGAAATATTACAAAATAGGATATTTTAGCAACAATCAGAAACTCAAAAACTGTTTTATCATAGAATATTTATATGAAATTTATATTTTTTAGTATCAATTCAGGTTCAGAAAACATGAGAATTGATGAAGAAATACTTAACAATGCTATAAATACTCAAGAAAAAGATGCAATATTCAGGTTGTACGCTTGGAAACCTGCTTGTATTTCTCTTGGCAGAAACCAAAATGACAAATTTGTAGATTATGATTTTTTAAAATCAAACAACATTGATATCGTACGCAGATTAACAGGTGGCAGAGCATTACTCCACGACAAAGAAATAACATATAGTTTTGTATGTCCTGAATCATATTTGCAAAACGGATATAATGTCATTGAGTCCTACAAAGAAATCTCACAAATATTAATCAATACCTTTAACACCCTTGGAATAAGCCTGACCCTTGGAGGAGATAAAGGTATTCATACAAAATTTGATTACTGTATGCTTATCTCAACAGGTGCAGACCTTTGCTACAACGGCAAAAAATTCATAGGCTCTGCACAATGCAGAAAACAAGGTTATATATTGCAACATGGTTCAATATTGTTGGATTATGACAAAGAACTTCTTGAGAAGCTTTTTAAAGAAGAAATTTCGACTGATTCTATTATTTCTTTAAAAGAAATTAATTCTGAAATTTCTGCAGAAAAAATAATCAAGGCTTTTGAAAAACAAATTAAACAATTATAAGAGATAAAGGCTTTTACTTGAACTCTGGCTTTATTTATAATACAATTTTCCTATATTGAAAGAGGAACAACACTGTGAAGAGCTCTAAATTAAGCTTGTTTATATTCATAGCACTTGTAGCCGGGGTTATCGTTGGTTGGGTAGCACCTGATTTTGCAGTGCAAATGCACCCTTTGGCGGCAATCTTTTTAAGAATGGTTAAAATGATTATTGCTCCACTTCTATTTGCAACACTCGTTGTCGGTATCGCAGGACATGGCGACCCAAAGAGTCTTGGCAGAATCGGGGTAAAAACAATAATATACTTTGAGCTTGTCACTACTATTGCTCTATTCTTAGGTTTAGGCATAGCAAATGCCTTAAATCCTGGAGCCGGAGTAAACATATCTAATGCAAACATGTCTCAACTTAACAGTATCACACAGATGTCATCATCAACAACTCACAGTTCTTTTGCAGATTTCTTTGTAAACCTTATCCCGACAAGCATTTTTCAATCAATGTCAGACGGGAATCTTCTACAAATTGTAATATTTTCAATATTCTTTGCTATAGCAATATGTGCTATAGGTAAAAAAGCAAAACCGGTAATGGATATTTTGCAATCAACTGCAGCAATAATGTTTAAGTTTACAGAATATGTAATGTATTTTGCACCTCTTGGGATTTTCGGTGCTATTGCATCAACTATCGGGGCTAATGGTATTATCATTCTTAAAAACTACGCAAAAATCATATTATCTTTATATTTTGCATTAGCATTGTTTGTAGGTATCGTAATATTTGCAGCCTGTAAAATTGTTCACATCTCTTTGAGAAACTTTATCAGAGCGATTGCAGAGCCTGCATTTTTGGCATTCACAACAGCGAGTTCAGAAGCTGCACTACCAAAAGCAATGACTATTATGGAGGATTTTGGAGTACCAAAATCTATTGTCGGATTTGTTATGCCGACTGGTTACACCTTCAACCTTGATGGAAGCGCATTATACCTTGCTATGGCTGTAATATTTTCAACACAATTAGTCGGTATTAATTTATCTGTTGAACAACAGCTTGTTATTATGTTTGCTCTTATGCTTACAAGTAAAGGTATGGCTGGTATGCCTAGGGTTGCATTGGTAGTTTTGGCAGGAACACTTTCGAGTTTTAATATACCTATTATCGGGGTAGCTTTATTGCTTGGTATAGACCAAATCCTTGATATGGGCAGAACAACAGTTAATTTAATCGGAAATTGCGTAGCTACAGTTGTAATCGCTCGTTGGGAAAATTCATTTGATTACAATAAAATGCACAAATTCATTGAAAGAACAAAAGGTATAAAAAACTCTCTTCAAGATGAAGAAAGTAATGTAAGTTTTGAACACGATTTTGAACTATATAATAAAGGGTAAATTATGGACACAGAAACAAAAGTTGAGTACAAAAAGACATTAAACCTACCGGAAACAACTCTTGCGATGAGAGCTAACGCTACAGTAAGAGAACTTGAAATCCAAAAATTCTGGGAAGAAAATGATATTTACAATAAAATTATAGAAAACAAAGATAAAACAAATTCGTTTATTTTACACGACGGACCTCCATATTTGAGTTCTGGCAAAATTCACGTTGGTACAGCACTTAACAAAATATTAAAAGATATTTTGATTAAATACAAATCTCAACAAGGTTTTTATGCACCTTATGTTCCCGGATATGACGGACACGGACTTCCTATTGAAAATGCCGTTGTTAAGAAAATCAAAGGTGGCAGAGAAGCTCTTACACCTGCAGAACTAAGAGAAAAATGCAGAGAGTATGCTCATAACAGTTTAAAAGGGCAAGAAAGCGAGTTCAAGAGATTGGGTGTTTTAGGAAACTGGGATAACCCTTACCTAACTATTGCTCCTGACTATGAAGCAGAACAAGTAAGACTATTTGGCGATATGTTCAAAAAAGGTTATATCGAAAAAGGTCTAAAACCTGTTTATTGGTGTGCAGCTTGTGAAACAGCTCTTGCTGAAGCAGAAGTTGAATACGCAGACCACACATCTACATCTATTTATGTAAGATTCAAATTTGATGATGACAGTGTTAAGAAAATCAATAACTTTGTAGATACAGAAGGTAAAGATGTTTATGCTGTTATTTGGACAACAACACCTTGGACAATTCCTTCTAACATGGCTATCAGTTTACACCCTAGATTAGAATACACTTTCTTTGAAAAAGGTGAAGATATATATTTCGCTGCTCAAGAATTGTTAGGAAGCTTCTTAAACGGTGTACATTGGGAAGAATCTGATATCAGAGTAATCGGAAGTTGCAAGGGACAAGATTTAGAGTTATTAAACACTACTCACCCTCTATACAACAGAAAATCACCTATCATTCTTGGTGAACATGTTACAACTGATGCAGGTACAGGTGCAGTTCACACAGCTCCGGGTCATGGTCTTGAGGACTACGAAGTAGGTTGCAGATATAATATTGATGTTTTATCACCACTAGACGGAAAAGGTGTTTGGACAGAAGAAGTTGGCGACAAGGATTTGGAAGGAGTACCTTATTACAAAGGTAATTCTATCGTTATAGAAAAACTTCAAAACTGTGGTGCATTACTTGCTCAAGAAGATATCCAACACAGTTATCCACATTGTTGGAGATGTAAACACCCTGTTATTTATAGAGCAACTCCTCAATGGTTTGTAAAAGTTGATAAGTTTAGAAACGAAGCTATGGAAGCTATAAAAGGGGTAAAATGGATTCCAGCAAGTGGCGAAAATAGAATTGGTAATATGGTAGAAAACCGTACTGATTGGTGTATTTCTCGTCAGAGAGCTTGGGGTGTACCTATTCCTATTTTTTATTGTGAAGACTGTGGTGAAGTTATTTGTACAGATGAAACAATTAATCATGTTGCAGAATTATTCGAAAAAGAAAGTTCTGATGCTTGGGTAAAATATGATGAGTCAAAATTGTTACCAGAAGGTTTTAAATGTCCTAAATGTGGTAAAACTCATTTCAGAAAAGAAAAAGATATTATGGACGTATGGTTTGATTCAGGTTCTTCTTGGAGAACAGTTGTTGAAAAGCGTTCAGAAGAATTAGGACATACTCCTGTTGATATGTATTTAGAAGGTTCTGACCAACATAGAGGTTGGTTCCAATCCTCATTATTAACATCTATTGCTTGTCAAGGAAAAGCTCCTTATAAACAAGTTTTAACTCACGGCTTTGTTTTTGGTGAAGACGGTAGAAAGATGTCTAAATCTTTGGGTAATTATATCAGACCTGATGATATTATAAAAAATTATGGTGCAGATATCCTTAGATTATGGGCCGCATCAGTTGATTATAGAAATGATATCAAAATCGGTGATAATATCATTAAACAGTTGGCTGAAATCTTCAAAAAAACAAGAAATACTGCAAGATTCTTGTTAGGTAACTTGTTTGATTTTAATCCAAGTGTTGATTATGTTAAATATAACGAACTTAAAGATATTGATAAGTTTGCACTACACAAATTAAATTCTGTAGTAGAAGAAGTTACAAAAGCATTCGACAGTTATGAATTCTACAAATACTTCCAATGCTTACAAAACTTTGCAGCCGTTGATTTAAGCTCTTTCTATCTTGATATTGTAAAAGACAGATTATACACAGCCGGAAAGAAATCACTTTCTCGTAGAGCTTGTCAAACTGTATTGTATGAAACATTATTGGTATTAGTAAAAATCTTAACACCTGTAATGCCTCACCAAGCAGAAGACATTTGGCAAAACACTCCTGAATGTATGAGAGGTGGTTTGAAGAGCGTACTTCTAATCGATTGGCCACAAGTTAAACCTGAATGGAACAACGAAAAACTTGAAGAAAACTTTACTAAGATTCTAAAAGCCAGAGAGGTTGTTACTCGAGCTATTGAACCTTTAAGAGCAGACAAAAAAGTCGGCAGTTCTTTAGAGGTAGGCGTTTATGTAAAAGCTGAACATAATTCAGAAGTGTTGAAAACTGTTGAAAAAGACCTTGCAGATATATTTATTACATCACAGGCTTATTTAACAGAATCTGCTCCTAGCGATGTTTTAAATGAATATTCAGAAGATGATTACACTGTTTGGGTAGTTAAAGCTGAAGGCGAAAAATGCGAACGCTGCTGGAAATATAGAAAATTAGGCGAACATTCAGGATATGAAACAATTTGTTCTGATTGTTATGATGCGATTCAATAAAACAAATGATACAAACATACATTTAAAAAGCTCTTTATTTTATAAAGAGCTTTTTTATTATTAAATATTTAATTTAAACTAACCTTTATTTACCCTCATTACGCAATCTGGTAACAAAGTTTTTTAATCTTTCCATAGCAATTTTCAAAGTATCCAAAGAATAAGCATAAGATATTCTCAAAAACCCTTCACCACTATCCCCAAATGCTGTTCCAGGAACGGTTGCCACCTTTTCTTCTCGCAAAAATTTCGTTGCGAACTCTTCACTTGTCATACCAAATTCTTTAATACAAGGGAAAACATAAAATGCGCCATACGGTTCAAAACATTTCAAACCCATTTCTTTAAAAGCGTTCATCAAGAATCTTCTTCTTTGATTATATGCCGTACGCATTTCTTTGACATCATTATCACCGTTTTTAAGCGCTTCAATAGCAGCATATTGGCTTGTTGTAGGAGCACACATTATCGCATATTGGTGAATTTTAGTCATTTGTTTTATTAATTCTTTAGGTCCACAAGCATATCCTAAACGCCAACCTGTCATTGCATACGCCTTAGAAAACCCATTTATTAAAAGAGTGCGTTCCTTCATTCCAGGAATTGATACTATAGAAACGTGTTTATCTTTATAAGTTAACTCTGAATAAATTTCATCAGACATTACAAAAATATCTTTTTCTATGATAACCTTTGCAATTTTTTCTAAATCCTCACGTTCCATAATTGAACCTGTCGGATTATTCGGGAATGGCAAAACCAAAATTTTTGTTTTATCTGTAATTGAATTTTCAAGTTGTTCTGCAGTCAATCTAAATTCATTTTCAGGCTTCAAATCAATAATTACAGGTTTTGCACCAGCTAAAATCGCACATGGTTCATAAGATACATAACTAGGCTGAGGAATCAAAACCTCGTCACCAGGATTAATCATAGCTCTAAACCCGATATCTATAGCTTCTGAGCCTCCAACTGTCACCAAAACATCTGTATCTGCACTATAATCAACATTTTGTGAACGCTTTATATAATTACAAATTTCTTGTTTTAAATCCTTTAAACCACTATTTGAAGTATAAAAAGTTCTTCCTTTTTCAAGAGAAAAAATACCTTCATCTCTTATATGCCAAGGCGTATCAAAATCAGGTTCACCAACACCTAACGATATTGCATCTTTCATCTCTGTTACAATATCAAAAAACTTTCTAATACCTGAAGGTTTTATTTGTACAATACTATCAGCTAAGAAATTCCTCATGGAGTAATAACCTCTCTTTTATCCTCATATTTTTCAGAAAGCATAATTCCATGGTCTTTATATTTTTTTAGAATAAAATGAGTTGCCGTACTTAACACACTATCTAAAGTTGAGAGTTTATCTGAAACAAAATTAGCAATCTCTTTTAATGATTTTTCTTCTAGAATAACCAATAAATCAAATCCACCTGAAATCAAATACACTGCTCTAACTTCAGGATATTTATAAATTCTCTCAGCAATAGTATCAAAGCCTTGTCCTCTCTGTGGAGTAACTCGAACCTCAATAAGAGCTGTAACTTTTTCGATATCTGTTTTTTCCCAATTTATCAAAGTATGAAAACCACAAATAATACCTTCTTCTTGAAGTTTTTGAAGTTCATTTATTATATCAATTTCTTGCACACCTAACAAAACTGCAAGTTCTTTTGTATCAATTCTGCTATTTTTTTCTACAATAGCTAACAATTCATCTCTCATAATATCTCCTTTGATAATATTTTATTACAAACATTCTCTATTTGATACGCTTTAAAGAAGATATAAAGTTATTGTGTTCGACATCACCATCAACCTTAGTTAAGAATATTTGACAGTCTTTTTCAGGAACATCTAGTGGTGGTAATTGTTTAATCTCTGCTGAATAATAATTTGTTTCGTTTGAATTTCCTAAAGGTATTCTGTTTGCCAAAGCATTTAATGAGATGTTTCTCAATACCCCATAAAAACCTTTATGCCTATTACTCATTTTTGTATAAATTCTTAAAATTGCATCTCTTGAATCTAAATCAAATCGACCTACAATAAACGAACTTAGTTGAGGGGATTTAGAGCGAATTTTTATAAGATCTATCACATTATTTTTTAAATGTAACTCACCTTTGATGTTATCAAAATTACCATCAGGAATATTTACTAAATCAACGAAAGTTGAAGGGCTAAGCATCGCCATAGGGTTTCTGAATAGAGATGCAAATTTTAACACATACTCTAAGAATCCAACTTTACCAATCGTACCGTTTTCTATAGCAAACAAAATTTGTCCATTTAATTTTAAAGAATCATCAGTTTCCAATTCTATTAGCCCTTTTGCTTTTCCTGATATTTCTTTACTCAAATTCAACAACGAAGAAGCTATTAAATCAGAATTAACATCTTTTACCCCTAACCTTACGTAATATTTATGCTTCATAAGGTCACAACGAAGTTTAAGAGTGGATATCCCTTCTGCAAAATCAAACTTATTTGATTGCACTTGTAATAAACCATTTTTATCAAGTGTTAACAGAGCATGCAAATTACCCATTTTTATATCGTTGAAATTAGCTTTTACTAAGTTAAGGTTACAATCATTTACTATAATTAACCCTGTATTGAATACGAAAGCATCATCATTTTCATTGTCAGATTCTTTAGGCTGATTAGCAACAACTTCCGTATTTTGTTGATTAAATGATTCCAACAGTTTTGCTAAATCCATATTATCTATTGTAAGATTCACGTGATTAACGATTATTGGGAACAACAAGCGATTCTCAATGTTTCCATGGAAGGTATATGCAGAACGTTTAAAACGACCGTTAGCATCTACATGAATATGGTCATCGTCAGTTTTTACAATTGCTTTTCTTATTTTTAGTCTTTGACTAGGTATTCTTATACCTTCGGCAACCATATTTGACACTAATACAGGATACTTACCTCTATTGTTCAAATTAATATGTCCGGAAATTGTACCTTTTTTAAAGAATTTTTGTCTGACAAAAATATTAAAGAACTCACTTGGTAACGGGTCTGGAACATTTAACCCTAAATCCAACAATTTTCCTGCGCCATTACAATCAACATTTCCTGTTAAATACATTATTGATTTACGTTTCCATTGGTTATCCTTCATATAAGTCAAGAAATAATCAATAGATTTTATTTTTAACAACATGTTTTCAAAATGCATATCAGCTTTTAAAACTCGTTCCAATTTACTATGGCTAATTGACATACCATCAACCAACAAATCTTGTCCAGGAGCAAGTCTAAATAACCATGTTAAATCAAATTTATTATTTTTAGATTTTATTATCAAACGAGTATTTGCCACCCCAACCATATTGAGTGGGTATCCTATCAATTTTGACAAATGATGGTGCATAAATTCATCAGTTACCAAAGCATTTGCAGTAATATTCATTTGCATAGTTTTCATGTAATCATATATATCACCTGCAAAATCTATTTTATTGTTCGTGTAATCACAATAATACCCTTTAAAATCTTTTAGTTTAATGGTTTTGTCATCAACTAAAATATTTCCACCATTCACTGTTATTGGTAAATTATTCAAAGGAATAAAATCTAGTCTTAGTTTATTTAACAATGCACTACACACAAATTTTTTCGGAGTAAGATTTACATCAAAATTAAAACTACCTGTAATATTTGTTGCGACAGGTTCAAGCATTTCTTTTCCATTTGGAACTAGAAGGTTTGAATTAATTAATTTTACGACATTTGCAACATCAAAATTGTTTGCATAAACATTCAACCTATATTTTATTTTTCTGTTAGCAATAGCTTTTATAAAGAATCTAGAATTGTTTACGACAACAGGTAAATCATTTATATATAGAGTTTTCTTACTTATAATAACTTTTGCTTGGTCTTTTAGTAAAATTTTTATATTTTCACTATTCCTTGTTATATCAAACAGAATATTAAAATAAACTCGTCTGTTTACTTTTCTGGCATTGTTTGTACCAAAGCCTTTAGACAATATATGAACATGCGTTGCTTTATCAACATCATATATAACTTCAACATTTCTGGCATACAGTAATGCGTCCATTACATCTATATCCCAGTCAAATTTTGTATCTTGTTTTTTATTATCTTCTTGAGGGAAAAGTGCAAGAAATCTATTTACATCAACAAAAAATGACTCCACACTCAATCTTTTTATAATAATACGCTTTATTATAATATCTCTAAAAGAAATTGCAGAGTTGAGTTTTTCAAGTTCAAGTATTTGTTCGTCATTTTTGTTTATATTAATTCTATTTACTTTAAACTTGATAGTCGGAGTAAGACTTGTATGTAATTCAGGTGCATCGATAGTTAAGTTTGCTCCTAAAACCTCTTTAGTTTTAGTTTCTACAAAGTTAATAAATTTTTGGTTTGCAACGATATAGGGAATAAGCCACAAGTATATTGAAAGCAAACCACCTACAAAAGCCCCCAAAATTACTGCAAATATAACCGATATTTTTATATTTTTTGCTAAATTATTCATACACTTACCTTCATATTATAACATAGAGAATATTAGAAAAACAAAATAAAAATACCTATAGCTAATTTTATGATATCATCTTGTTATGAAGAAAATATTATCATTAATTGCTATATTTTTTGTAATTTCCACTTCTGCTATATCTGCAGAGCTTCGAGTATTTTCAACTGATGGTTATTTTGGACTAAAAGATTCTTCAGGAAATGTTCTTATCGAACCTGAATATAAAAAAATGATTACTGTCGGTAATAATGAATCATGGATTGTTCTCAAGAAAGGCCGATATGGGCTTATTGACAAAAATGGAATGATACTTGTACCTATCAAATATACACACGCAGAACGGGTACTTGGTCGTTTCGCAAAATTAGGTAATGATACAGATTACGGTCTATATGGTGCTGATGGAAGAATTATTCTTCCTCCTATGTATTCTTCTATAGATTTGTTATACGGAAACATGTTTTTAACATGCAGAAAATACAAATATGGAGTTGTAGATTTTGAAGGTAATATTCTTTTAGCAAACGACTTTGATGATATTTATATGCCAACAAAAGATACCATGAGAATATTATATAGAGGCGAATGGTTTGAGCTAGAAAAAGCATCACCAGAAAAAATTGAACTCGCTAACAATGTAAAAAGAGCTAAAGTTAATGATATTGATTTTACAATAACGAAATTGGTTACTAATACTGGCATGATGTCAGGATATTACGCAGTATCTGCTACAGATTATATAATGAAGCTTATTTCTTCAATATCTCCAGCCTACGAAGATACCATTGACTATCTTATGTTATCTCATGGGGCAGAAACAGTTAATATTGTTTTAAATCCTGTTTGGATTGTTAAGTTCCCATTTATTTATGTAAAAAAATATGTGAATAATTTTAGAGCGCCAAACAATGGTCCGTTATCACCTATCAAACAAAACATTCAAAGAAAACTTGCAGATTAATTATTGTTATACCAGTCCAAGTTTCTTTTCTTATCACATCTTTTAGCCATTATTGCAAGCAAAATACCACCTAATATTGCGAATACTATCCCTGGAATTGTACAATATTCAAACCCATAACCATATACAACAGGAAGTCCACCAACATAAGCTCCAATAGCATTACCTAAATTAAAAGCTACTTGAGCTAAAGCCGCACCAAAAAGTTCGCCACCTTTTGAACAATCAATAATAAGAGTTTGTTGAGGTGCAGACACTCCAAACAAGCAAAATGCACATAAAAATGTCATCACGATTGATAAAATTTGATTTGCTGAAAAGAAAAATATTCCAACCAAAATTAATGCAGCAAAAAATTGCATGCCGGAAGCAACTTTTGGAGGAACTATCTTATCGGCAAGCTTACCCCCTGTTAGATTTCCTACACACATACCTAACCCTGCAATTAACATTAGATAACTAACATACTGAGCCTTAAACCCTGCGACATTCGTAAGTATCGGATTTATGTAGCTAAGCCAACAGAAAATTCCACCATTTCCAAGCATTATTGCGATTATCAACAACCAAGGTGTCAGATGAGCAAGAAACTTAAATTGTCCTCTAAACCCATTATCAGGCATTGGGTCAAATTCTGGAATCCATTTTATAATAGATGACAAAATACAAACGGCAAAAAGAGCAATTAATAAAAATGTAACTCGCCACGAAAAATGATGACTAATTGAAGTTCCTAAAGGAATACCAACAAGATTTGCTACAGTCATGCCTGAAACCATCATAGAAACCGCAGCAGCCTGT
>USCK01000026.1 GCA_900553205.1 uncultured bacterium
AATATTGCTTGAAGATGTTTGAATTTCCTCTTGCTCTGAACACCATTAATCTTTGGGTTGAAAAAGATACAAATGATGAGAAGAACCAAGCTAATGCAAGAGAAACTTGTCTAAGAAATGCGTGAAAATTGATGTATTTGAACGCAGGCAATAAACCTTGCGCCCAGTTATAAATATTCAGTGCCAAATCTTTGTAAAACAAAACTATAAAATGAAGAATACAGATAAACATAACAAGAGAAACAAAAGAATTGAATCCTCCTACAAGAATAAAACGCAATTTTTCAGGTATGCTAAACCAATAATTATGGATTTGTGATAAAAACTTCTTCATACAGTTAAATATTATACAATAAAAAATTGCCATATAATATAAATTAAGATATAATTTTTTTGTCAATTTATTTATAGGAGTACATTTAATGAAAGGTATTATACTTGCTGCAGGTGCAGGCACAAGATTGTATCCGGCATCTTTGCCTATCTCAAAGATTCTTTTGCCGATATACGACAAACCAATGATTTACTATCCACTATCCACTCTGATGCTTGCAGGGATAAAAGATATTTTAATCATAACCAACGAAATAGATTATGATAACTTTGTAAAAGTTTTGGGTGATGGTTCTCAATTCGGTATAAATCTTTCATACAAAATACAATATGTTCAACGTGGTATTGCAGATGCATTCTTGATTGCAGAAGATTTCATTAATGGCGAAGATGTTGCATTGATTCTTGGAGATAATATTTTCCATGGTCATGGTTTCTCAACAATGATGAAGGAAGCTATCACATCTAACCATGGTGCTACAGTATTCGGATATTTGGTAAAAGACCCTGAAAGATTTGGCGTTGTTGAATTTGATAGAAATAAAAAGGCTATTTCATTGGAAGAAAAACCGGAAAATCCGAAGTCAGGTTATGCTGTAACAGGTTTGTATTTCTATGACAGTAATGTTTGTGATTTTGCAAAACAACTTGAACCTTCTGCACGAGGCGAGCTTGAAATTACTGATTTGAATAAAATATATCTGTCTAAAGGTATGTTGAATGTAGAAATTTTGGGCAGAGGTTTTGCTTGGTTAGATACAGGTACTCACGATTCAATGTTGCAGGCAAGTACATTTGTTAAATCAATGGAATTGAATACCGGTGCAAAAATTTCTTGTTTGGAAGAAATCGCATATAATCAAGGGTTTATTTCAGGTGGTGAGTTGTTAAAGAAAATCGAAAAATACGGCAATAACCCTTATTATAACTATGTAAGAAATATCATCATGCATGATATGGTTTTGAGTAGTTAGTATAGGGAAGTTAATAAGTTGTTAAGAAAACAGATTTCGTACTTGTACGGAATCTGTTTATTTATGCGCAATTATGGTGTTTTATCTCAACTATGTAAACAAATGTAACAAGATATCATAAATGTGAAATTGAGATATCTGTATATACTTTATATATAAGTAAGCATTAAATAACACGAGAGATATTAAAAGAGAGAGTACAAACAAAAAGAATCGCAGGTGAGAGTAATGGCTGTATTAAACATCTATGACATCAATGCAAAAGCAAACGAAATTGCTGAAGAATTCAAAAAAATGGACGAAAGCCCAAAAGATGAAAGTGGCATTTTGTTTGAAGAAATGAGGATACTGGCATTAAACAACCGAACACGATTCAAACTTTGACAAACCAAATGTAGAGAGGAGTGATGTTGGTTATAGCAAAGACATAACTTAACTTAACTCAACTTAATTCCCACTAACTTAATTTTCAGACCCGCTTAGGGTCTTTTTTTTGCCTTATTTTTGATTACTTTAAAATAAACTAAAAAACTGATTGCAGAATTTATAAAACGAGTTATAATAAAATGTGATAAAATGACTGATGTCCGTTCGGTCAAAATTTATCAAAAACAGTACATTGTTACAAAATGTAAAAAACATTTTTCTGCTACAATTTACTCCTGATAAGGGTTTTGGTTAGTTGATATAAATTTCCGGATAAGTAACTAGCAAAAAATATTTTTTACGGGTTTTAAATACATACAGAAGGATATTGCTTAAATAAACTGGGTAGGGACACATCACTGAGCAAAACGTAGAGGTATTACTCAATGGTAGATAATAGAGCCGCTGGGTTTTACGGTATATCAGGCGCTTTAAATTTTAAAAGTGGTGATATTTCGGGGACTGCAGCCAAGACAAATGGAGAAAAAGCCGGTAGTGATGCAGAGTACATGAAGTTAGAAAAAAACAAGGACTCTGCAAAAGAAGGTGCAAAATTTAGCGATAAAAGTGCACAACTTAATGCTGCACTTAGTTCTCTTGCTATGTTAAATGTTTCATCTATTATTAGTTCAAAACTTCCTAAGTTACGTCAATCTACAAAACGTTTCAAGGAATTGATTGATGAAACAGAAGAACTTTTGGTAACATTAAACGAAGAACACGAAAGAAACAAAAAAGAAAATCCGTTTAAGAGAGAAAATCCGTTTTCAAAACAAGAAGATGACAACGAGGAAGATGACGAATATTATTAAACAATAAGTTTCATATTAGTTATGTTTATGTATAATTAAACATATAAAAGAGAGGTTTAAATATGAAACAAAGAATTATGTCAGGTATGCGTCCAACAGGAAAGTTGCACTTAGGTCATTATTTGGGTGTTATTGATAACTGGGTTAAGCTCCAAGATGAGTATGAATGCTATTTTCAAATCGCAGACTGGCATGCTCTCACTACAAAATATGATAAAACAGAAGCTCTTGCTCAAGATGTGCGAGATGTTGTTATGGATTGGCTGGCATGTGGTATTGACCCTGACAAGTCAACAATATATGTTCAATCTCTTGTACCTGAAACGGCTGAACTACATATATATCTAAGTATGATTACTCCTCAAAACTGGGTAGAACGTGACCCTACATTGAAGGATATGGCTAAAATTCTTAAAACAAAAGAAGGTATGGGTACTCAAATCAATTATGGTTTAATGGGTTATCCTGTTTTGATGTCTGCAGATATTATGTTGTTCAATGCAAACTTTGTTCCTGTCGGAATTGATCAAGTTGCGCATGTTGAACTTACCAGAGATATTACAAGAAGATTTAATAACATATATAAAACAGATTTCTTTAACGAGGCTCAACCAAAATTGAATAATTGTTCACTAATTTGTGGGCTAGACGGGAATAAAATGGGTAAATCATTTAACAATGATATAAAAATTTCTGATTCAGAAGAAGTTACTGCTAAAAAAGTTATGACAGCAATAACAGATAGAAGTCGTATTAGAAAAGATGATTTAGGACACCCTGATGAATGTGAAGTTGCGTTCAAATATTGGAAAATATTTGGTTCAGAAGAAGATGTTGCAACAGTTAGAGAAGAATGCGAAAAAGGGCTTAGGGGTTGTGCTCAATGTAAACGTGAACTCGGTTGCAAGATTAACGAAAGAATGAAAGAAATCAGAGAGCGTAGAAAATATTTTGAAAATAATCCTGAAATAGTAGATAATATCATAAGAGAAGGTTCTGCTAAGGCAAGAAAAGTTGCTCAACAAACTCTTGCAGAAGTAAGAAAACTTGTTAGAATGTACTAATTTGAGGTAAATTCCAATGAAAAAATTTCTTTTAGTATTTGCAATAGTGTTATCTACTGCTTGTCCTGCTATGGCAGAAGATATGAAGGTTATGGCATTAAAGGATTTTTCTACGGATAAGCCTTCTGAAATCAAAGTTCAAGTATTGCAGACAATGAAGCTTGATGAGGGCGTAGTAATTGAACAAGGTTCTGTCGTAACTGGGGTTATGGTTGATGTTATACCTGCCAAACGCTTGAAACGAGATGCAACATTTTCTTTTATGCCGACAAGTTTTGTAACTCCCAAAAGAGTGCGATATTCCATCAATCGCAAGTATGTAGGCAAGTTTTCACCAAAGATTGAGATTGATAAGGCCGAACTTGCCAAAACAGCAGCACTCTCTGTCGGTGATTATTTTGTTAAAGGCTTGAGTACAGGGTTTTATGCTGTGCAAGGTGCTATAAAAGATGAAAAAGGAAACAGATTCGTATCGTCTGTCCAAAATGTTTATGAAAATTCGCTACTTTCATACATAGAAAAAGGTGACGCAACTTGTATCAAAGCTCAATCTATGTTTACCTTCAGATTTCCTGACCTAAACCCTGATGAAAGTGTAAAGCTGGGCCCTGCTTTAACGAAATTAGAGGGTTTGTCATCAGAGGTGATACCTGCACTTTTACCTGAGGTTTTACATTCTGACAACACTCAAGATTAAAGATTTCGGGCGAGAGAATGTAGTTCTTGATTATATGTAATTTCTTTTTTGTCATACTCTATGCTAAAATAAGTTTAAATATTATTAATCCGAAAAAGGTTTGATATTGTAATAATATTTCGAGAAGTAGCATTTGAGATAAAATTTTATGAAAAAGAACAAGATTTATTTAACAATATTGTTAGCTGTTGTCTGTTTAACATCTGCAGTTGCCGTAAATAAAAAACTCTCCGAAACACAGGATATGAATAAATACAAACAGGCAATTATGATGTATCAGGCAGAAGATTATCAAAATGCTTATTACAATTTTTCTGCAGTGTCAGAGTTTTCTACACTCAAACAAGCAGCTCTTTTCAGACAAGCAAGATGTGCGACAACATTAGGTGATACACGCACAGCAATCAGGAATTATAATATATTACTAAAACGTTTTCCGAATTCGCCACTTTATGCAGTGAGTGAATACAACCTTGCAGTTTTGTTGTATGAAGCGCATGAGTACCATTCTGCCAAAAGACATTTTGTGCATATATACAAACATTTTAAAGATAAAGAAGTTTCTATTGCTTCCGAATATTATTTGGGAATGTTAGAGAATAAACCTGCATTGTTATTGGATTATATAAAACAGTCGCCAAACGGCAGATTCTCAAAATATGCGATAGATACTCTTGTAAAGAATAATATAAAATTTTCAAACGCTGATAATTTGGTTATAGCAAATTCATATCTTGCTAACGAAAACTATAATCAAGCCTTGGTGTATTATCAAAAAACAAGCCTTAGAGATAGTTGGACAGGGTATGCCAAAACTCTTTACAAGCTCGGCAAATATGACGAAGCGAAAAAAATCACAGTTAAGGGGTTAAGTCTTTATTCAAGTTTCGTTGATGCCAATGAAATTTATGAAGTGATTGATTGTTTTGTTTCTTTGTCAGATTCTAAATTAACAACGATAAAGTATTTATTATCAGTTAATCCAAAAGCAAAAGGTGCTGATTATTTAATGTTTCTTTTAGCAAAATATTCACCATCTGCACAGACTCCACATATTTATGAACAGCTTTATATGAGGTTCCCTGACGGACAATTTTCGGGTGAGGCTTTGTATAAAACTTTCTATTCAAAAGTTAATCAAAGAAAATACAAAGAGGCAGTAAAGCTTGGTAAACTTCATCTTGCAAAATTCGGAAATACAAATTCTGCACCTGCAGTTATGTATTGGATAGCAAAAGTCTATGAAAAACAACACATGGGCGATATGGCACGCAGTTATTATAAAGGTGTACTTTCTAAGTATCCTGATAGCTATTATGCCATGCGTGCAAATACAAAATTGAAAGAAAGCCATACTATGTTTGTTAAGGATACAATAACAGAAAAACCTGTTGTTTTTCCTATTCATAACAAGTCAGAAGCTGATATGGCTGTAAAACTGGCAAAACTCGGAGATTATGATTTTGTACAAGAATTGTACAAAAATGACGGTTTTGTTCAAAGCTGGATAGAGTATGAAAAAGGCAATTATACAAATTCTGCTCTCTTGGCTCGTGATGCTATGGACAAACTGGAAAACAAGCCTAATTTTAAAGATACTCGTTGGAGATTAGTTTATCCTGTTCATTATTATAACTATATACAAAAATATTCGGGTGATGAAAACCCTATTATAATACTATCTGTAATCAAAGAAGAAAGTCATTTTAATCCAAAAGTTACGAGCCCTGTCGGTGCAGGTGGGCTTATGCAGTTAATGCCTTCAACTGCAAATGAGATAGCTAAAGGTTATGGTATTTCAAATAATTTGTATAGTCCTGAAAGTAATATACATCTCGGTTGCTTGTATTATGCCAAAATGAAACGCACATTGAATAACAAGGATATTTCTGCAATTATGGCATATAACGGTGGTTGGGCGTCAGTTATGAACTGGAAGAAACAACTTGATTATGTTGATATGGACGATTTTATTGAAAAAATCCCTTATCCTGAAACTCAAGACTATATCCGAAAAGTTTTGAGAAGTTATTGGAACTACTGTAATATTTACTAGATATCGCTATTTCATTCTAAATATAAATTTTTGTAACATTGTTTTAATTTTTTCTAAAGTTTTTCCTAAAACAGCCGTAATCCCATGTGTATCGAATTATAAATGGAGTAATTTATATGTCAGGAATTGGCAATGTCGGTGGAAATCAACCTATAAATAATGATAGGCAAATACAACAAAATGGTTTAAAGCGTAATGATGTTCAAACGAATTTGAGAAGTATTTTTGACCAATATGATACAAATGGTGATAAAGTTCTTAATGAACAAGATGGTGCTGGTGCAGTAAAAAAATTCTGGAATGCAGCTAAGACATTTTTAGATAATCTTAAAGGTGATAATAAAACCGAACAAAAAGGTACTGCCGCAGATGTACAAGGTGCAACTGCAACACCACAAAACGAAGAACCAACGCAATTTGATAAAAACGGTAATGTAATACCTGAAGTTACGCATAATCCTGACGGCTCAACAACAACTCGACATGGTGAAGAAATAATTAATGCAAAAGGTGGCAGTATAACTGTGACAGATGCTGATGGTAAGAGTACAGGTGGTATTCAACAACTACCAAACGGTATGCAGGTTTTGACCCAAGCAGACGGTAAACAAGGTGTATATGACCCTAAAAAAGGTGAGTTTTTACCTGATAATGAAGCTCAAAAGATTTTAGCGCAGTTAGGCTGATGAGTTTCTTATTTGATTCAAGTGGCTATTTATATTAAAAGAGAGATTTCTAATAAGAAGAGTTGAGCTTTTTTAAGTTTTATATTTTTGTGTCGTAAATAATTATATACAGAATTGAGGTATATAATGGCACGAATTATCGAAAACATAAACGGAGGCAGACGCACAATTAAACTTTCTACTTCTGATATCATTTCTATTGTCCAAGAGTATCAGCAATTAGTATCAACAAACCGAAACTATGCAGATATACGCTCTATTCTTGATGATAATGTAATTTTTATTCCGGAAGAAATTTAAGTTTTATAGAGATACTTTGCCCAGAACAACGGCTTTGTCGGCACCTGTACAAGAAGGAACATTGTTAGGAATGTTGTAATAGTTGCAATATCCTAACAGTGCAAATGCCATAACTTCTTTGTAGTTGTTAGATATGCCATAGTCCTCATGGGTTTTTAGCTCAATATGTTTTGGCAAATAATTTCTCAAAAGTTTCATCATGTATTTGTTATATGCGCCCCCACCACCGACAACAACTTCGTTGATATGTGCGTTCGGATAAACAAATCTTTCATAGGCTTGTGCGATTGTTTTGGCAGTCAGCGCAGTTAATGTTGCAATAATATCTGCATGTGCTTGAGGTGCAAATTTGAGAATATTTTCGATGTATTTAGGTGAAAAATATTCTCTGCCCGTAGTTTTAGGTGGTTGGATAAAATAATACTCATCTTCCAAAAGACAATTTAACCAACTGTCAACTATTGTACCACTTTGAGCGATTTCGCCGTCTTTGTCATAAGGTTGATTAAAGAATTTTTTAACGCAATAATCAATCATAATATTGCCACAACCTGTATCAAATCCAAATGGCAGGCAATCATCAGAAACAACGGTTACATTTGATATTCCACCGATGTTTTGTACTGCTGCATTTTTGAACCATTGTCTGTCAGCGAAGCATACCAAAGGCGCACCTTGTCCACCATGGGCAATATCGGCTTCTCTAAAATTAGATATTGTCATACAGCCTGTTTTGCTTGCAATAACTGAACTTTCTCCGATTTGGAGTGTGCTTTTGAGGTTGATATCATCAAGTTTTTCATCATAAGGAAAATGATACACGGTCTGCCCATGGCTTGCTATCATATCAGGTTTTCCGTATTCGGAGATGAGTACATTGGCAGCTTGAGCAAAACACTCACCGACAGCAAAATTAAGCTGGCACAATTCTTTTAATGAAATGTCTTGAGAAAATGCCTGAAAAATTTTTGACTGGATATGAGGTGGGTATTTGTAGTTTATACCTGCAATAAGTTTACAGGACAAATCAGGAAAAACCTCACATAGACCTGCATCTATTGAATCGCAGGAAGTCCCTGACATTAATCCGATAATTTTTTTAGGCTCTTTTTCTTCCATATTCTACCTATTTGTTTAAAATAATATTTTCGTACGCTTCTCTATCACTGCAAGCAATTCTTTTAGGGATACATTCAACACCCGAGCATTCTGCAATATGTTTTATATTAAACGCCCCTGATGAAATTATTACCCGAGATTTGTTGTATGACGGCAAATTTTTTATTTGCTCAACCAACCATTCACCTGCATATTTAGGTCGAAAATCATCTTCCATTTGCAAATCCGTAATAATCAAATTGTATGGTTCTTTTGAATTTTCATACAGCTTCTCAAGCCCTTCACGAGCAGATACAGCAAGATGAATTTTATTCTCTTGCTCTATAAAAATTTCTTCAAGAAGATTCTTATGAAACTCTCTCCATGCCGGCATGTCATCAACAATAAGTATTTTCATAGTTTAATTATAACAAAAAAAGTAATGTTTGGCTGCCCAAAGCTACTTTCTTAATTTAGCAGAACCTTTCATGTAAACAAACTTTGGTTCAAAGCTTTCGTCAGTATTTATAACGATTAATATTCTCAAACATTTTGGCAAAGAATTTGGGACATCAAGTTCGTGGAAACACATCATCGCAATATTATCCCAACCCAAATTAAGTCTTGCAAACTTGGCAGGAAATTCTGCGTTCAAATCGGGAGTAAGCGTGAATATTGCATGAGAAATATTTTCCTTCGCAATATTATTTTTTTTAATCATTTCTGTCAAAAGTTCTAGCGTAGCAGATTTGATATCTTCTTGAGTATTGTTTTCGACAGTGATTGCCCCTCTTATGCCTTTAGTAATCATAAACTCTTTGTTCCTTGTACTCCGTTAAACCATTCATTCGCTTTCATTTCGCCTTTGCCTTCAGGTTTGACCGTAATCAGTTTTAAGATTCCGTCACCTGTCAAAACCTCGATACCGTCTTTGAGCTTCCCGACAACAGCACCTGCAACAAAGTTTGCGTAATATTCATCAGGTTGTCTTTTTTCAACAGGTTTGGTTTTGATAACTTTAACTATTTTATTATTCAATACAAAGAATGCTGAAGGACATCTGCATACTCCACGAACAAGGTTATGAATATCTTGTGCAGATTTTGTCCAATCAATTCTACATTCTTCTTTTTGAAGTTTTGGCGCCATACATACCCCGTCCTCGCATTGAGATTGAGGGGTCAATGTGTTGTTTATTATTCCTTCAAGAGTATCAACAATAAGTTTTGGTGAATCTTGAGAAATCTGATTATACAAATCTTCGCAAGTCATATCGTCATCTATAGGAATAATTTCTCTCATACAAACAGCTCCCGAATCAAGTCCGAGTTCTGTTATCATTGTACAAATCCCTGTTTCCTTCTCGCCGTCAATGATTACTCTTTGGATAGGGTTTGCACCTCTGTATTTTGGCAACATTGATGCGTGAAGGTTAATTGTTTCGTATTTAGGAATATCAAGCACTTCTTGTGACAAAATTTGTCCGAAAGCAAATGTCACAAAGAAATCAGGTTGCAGTTTTTTTAACCCTTCAATAATTTCAGGTTCTTTTCTTATAGATTTTGGCTGAAAAACAGGAATATCATTCTCCAGTGCAAAGCGTTTGATAGGTGACATAGTAATTTTATGCCCACGACCTGACGGTTTGTCAGGTTGAGTAACTACAGCTTGAACATTTATTTTGTCAGAATTGAATAAATATTCTAATGATTTTAGCCCGATATCAGGAGTTCCGAAGAAAACAATATTAATCATGTTTTATTCTTCTCCTTCTTTTTGTGGAGTTTCTTCTTCTTCAGGACAATCAATCATTCTGTCAACTTCAACAGGAGGAAGGTTATGTTTAGCAAGTTCTTCATCTGTAGCAAATCTGTTTAGTGCGTGGTCAATGAATAATATACCGTCAAGGTGATCATATTCGTGTTGAATAGCTTTTGCTAAAAGATTTCCTTCTGCTTCCATAATGAAAGGTCGTCCGTTTTTATCCATAGCTTTTACGGTTACTTTGTTATATCTCCAAACCTCTGTATATGCTTGAGGGAAACTCAAACAACCTTCGTCCCCTTTCATTAGTCCTGATTTCTTGATGATTTTAGGGTTGATGAATACCATAGGGTTTAGAGGTTCATCTTTTGTAGAAACATCTATAACAAAAATTCTTAAATTCTCTCCGACCTGTGGAGCGGCAAGACCTACACCGTTATTAACATACATTGTATCAAGCATATCTTTGATAAGTGTTTTTATTTTTGCTGATACCTTGTGAACTTCTTTTGAAGGTTCTCTTAATGATGGGGTTCCGTATGGAACAATTTTTCTTATAGACATTTATAATTTCCTTCTTTTCAAACTATAGCTACCCTTATAAGGTACTATAGTAGAGAAAGAATTTCAATTATTTTCTTCTTGTTCACATTCTAAAATATTTATGTTTCAATTAAATCGTAGTTTGTATATGAGGAAATTATAATGGTTAGAAAAATACTTGCAGTAAACTTTGGTGGTATCGGTGATGAAATCTTATTTTTGCCGACCTTGAGCTCATTAAAAAAAGAATATCCGAATGCAAGTATAACATTGGCTCTAGAATCTCGTGCTATGGGGATAAAAGATTTGTCAGATATAATTGACGATGTTATCCCTGTCGATATCAAGACCAAAAATAAATACTCAGAAATCTTTAATTTTATTTCAAGAGCAATTTTCGGAAACTATGATTTGTTGGTTATATCAGGCGCAAACAAGATGATGAGTATTATTGCTGCTTGTACTTTTATTCCAAAAAGGGTTGGATTTGATACAGGCAAACTAAGCCAAATCCTGTTGACAGATGCAGTTAAATTAAACAAAAACCAATACGCTGCAAAGATGTATCATGATTTGGTAACTCCATTAACTCAACAAACAACAGAACTTCCAATGTTGAATGTTAATGTTAAACCAAAAGTTCCAAATTCAGTTTTGGTACATCCGGGAGTCAGTGAAATGAGTCGCAGAAAAGGTATTATCAAAACTATTCAAGGGTATGAATGGGCACAGTTGATTGATTTGTTACAAGAAGCCGGTAAACATGTAATGATTGCAGGTGGGCCTGATGATGAATATTGTATTCGAGAGATTGAAAAATATACAAAAATCAAAAATTATGAAAATCTTTATGGAAAAACACATAATCTTACAGAGTTGGCAGAATTGATTTCAAGTGCAGAAAAATTTGTATGCTCAGATTCTGCTCCATTACATATTGCAGTAGGGTTGGGTGTAAAAACTTATGTATTTTTTGGACCAACAGATGATAAAAAACTTATTCCTCAAAACGATAATGTAGTTGCTCTAAAAAATAATTGCGAATGTCCTGACAAACCTTGTTTGTGGGAAAGAAGAAAAATATCATGCATGGAGCTTTCTTGTCTGAAATATGATTTTCGTGATATATGTCGGGTAATATTAGAGAATTAATCCAAAAGTATTAATTTATTGTAACAAATTTATACCCCTTGAAACTCCCTAAAACTCTATTTTCCAATAAAATTGTGAGTTTGGAATGTTTCAAAGATTTGATAAAGGATTGATTTAATGATATGTTGTTGCTATATTGAATAAGACTTTAGGATTATGTGTCTTAGAGTTTTCTGTTTACACACAAAAGAAAAGGGTATAAATTATGTCATTACCAAATGTAGCGTATTTTTCAATGGAAATCGCATTAGACCAATCATTATGCACATATTCTGGTGGTTTAGGTTTCTTGGCAGGTGCTCACATGTTATCTGCAGGTTACTTACAAATGCCAATGGTTGGTGTAACAATGTTATGGTCATACGGTTATTATGACCAACGTATTGACCACTCAGGTCAAGTAGAAGTAGCATATATCAGAAAGTATTATGATTTCTTAACTGATATCAATGTTACTGTTGAAGTAGATACTTTTGGTGAAAAAGTAAAAGTAAAAGCATACAGAGTTGAACCTGAATTATTCGGAGCTTGCCCTGTATATTTACTAACAACAGATATTGAAGGAAACAGCGAATGGGCAAGAAGAATTTCTCACAGATTATATGATGGAGATGAAAGAATCAGAATTGCTCAAGAAACAGTTTTGGGTATTGCAGGTATTAAAGTTCTTCAAAAAGTTGGTTACAACTTTGATGTTGTTCACTTAAACGAAGGTCACGCACTTCCTGCAGCATTCGAATTGTTGAAACAATACAACGGTGATTTGAACGCAGTTAAGAGAAAAACTGTATTCACAACTCACACTCCAGTTGCAGCCGGTAACGAAGTTCACTGGGTTGATACATTGGCTGAAGGTGGATTCTTCGCAGGCTGCTCAAGAGATACGGCTGTTCAATTAGGTGGTGAAAACTTCTCATTAACAGTTGCAGCTTTGAGAATGTCAAGAATTGCAAACGCAGTTTCTCAATTACATGGTCTTGTTGCTAACAAGATGTGGGAATGGGTTGACGGCAGATGTCCTATCAGAGCTATCACCAACGCAGTTAATCTTCACTTCTGGCAAGACAAGAGAATGTTCGGTGATGCAACTGACGAACAATTATTGACTGCTAAGCATGATATGAAGAAAAAATTGTTCAAGTATATTGCAAATGTTTCAGGTAAGAGATTTGACCCAGATGTATTGACAATTACTTGGGCAAGAAGATTTGCTGATTACAAACGTGCTTGGTTGATTCTTATGAACAAAGAAAGAATCGAAAAATTATTGAACGAAAACAAAATCCAAATCATCTTTGCAGGTAAATTCCACCCGGATGATGTAATGGGTAAAGAAATGTTCAACAAACTTCTTAACCGTTCACACACATTGAAAAATGTTGTTGTATTACCTGGTTACGAACTTCAATTATCAGGCATGTTGAAACGTGGTACAGATGTTTGGTTAAACACACCATTAAGACCATTCGAAGCATCAGGTACTTCAGGTATGTCAGCTAACGCTAATGGTGCTATTCACTTATCAACATTCGATGGTTGGACAGTAGAAGGTACATTCCCTGGAATCAATGGTTACACTGTTGAATATCCTGAGCTTGATGACGATATGCCATGGGAAGAAAGACATTGGAAAGATCACGAATGTATGATGAGTATAATTGAAGATCAAATTATTCCTACTTACTACAACAACAAACCTGAATGGGCTAGAATGATGCGTCAAGCTATCAGAACTGCTGAAGCATACTTCAACTCAGACAGAATGGTTATCGAATACTACAACAGATTGTACAAGCCAATCGCTCACGATGATGCATGTGCAGGTGAAGAAAGAAAAGAATTAAATATTTCAGAAGCACCTACATTTGATGCTTGGACTTTCTCAAATATTAAGTAAGAGATAAAAGTCTATAAGATAAAGAAACGCTACGGAAAAACCTTTCGTGGCGTTTTTGTTATGTATCGTTATCATGAATGCAGATAAAAGTAATTATTAAGAAATATAAACCTCAAATAAAATTTTTTTGACTTTCTAAAAACTATCATTAAATCAATAGTGTAGAATTGAGGTGTATATGTTTTTAATGGATTTGTTTAGAAAATGTCATACGTGTCAACATGAACATGTTTCTCCACAAGCAGAGTTTAGCTATTGTCCAGATTGTGGTGAATTAATCGAAAATGAATGGTATATTGTAAGATGTGCTTGTTGTGGAATAAAAGAAAAAGCAATTATCAAAAATGGTGAAATCATGCCGGAAGCTAATTTTTGTCATAACTGTGGTGGGCATGAATATATTGTAGAAAAACTACCAAAAATAAATTTTATTGATATAAATTATGCAGTATTAGTTCAAAGAGTTGTTAAAGAAGATTCCAATGTTAGAGAGTTTACCCAATGTTGGGCAGAAAAAAATGCGAACAAACAATTATTGCTGCAACAACTCCTATAATATCTGCAACAATCCCTGTTAGCATTGCATACCTAACCTTCTTTATCCCTACAGAACCAAAATACACTGCAAGTACATAAAAAGTTGTTTCAGAACTTCCAACAATTACTGCACATAGTTTTGCAGCATAGCTATCAGGTCCAAAATGATGTGCAATATCAGAGAAAAGACCTAATGTTGCCGCACCTGATAAAGACCTAACAATCATTACCGGCAAAGCCTCTACAGGAATCATAAACTTATGTAATACAGGTGCTAAAACATTTGCAAGCGAATCAATTATTCCTGAAGCTCTTAACATTGAAACCCCAACGAGAATTGCAACAAGATATGGAATTATATTTATTGCAACTTTAAACCCGTCTTTTGCACCTTCTGTAAATTCCTCATAAATAGGTACTTTTTTTATTAACCCGAGTGTTAATATAACAAATAGAATTACTGGAATTGCCCAAAGAGAAATAGCATTAATCATTATTTACTACTCCTTTTTGTTTACTCCAAAAAACACTAAATATTTTTGCAACGATTATAGATGATATAAATGCAATAGCTGTCACAATCATAGTCGGAGCAATAATTTCGGTTGGATTTTTTGCACCTGCACCAACCAAAATAGCAATAACAGTTGCAGGCACTATTTGAAATCCTGCAGTACACATCGCCAAAAACATACACATCGCATTTGATGCTGATGATTTATCTTGATTTACATCTTGTAATTCTTCCATAACTTTTAAGCCGATAGGTGTTGCTGCGTTTGCCAATCCAAGTGCGTTTGCTGAAAAGCTTAAAGCGACATTTCCAAGCGCAGGTGAATCCTCAGGGATTTCATTAAACAGCCATTTTGTTATCGGACGAATAAGTTTAGCAATTATTTGAACTAAACCTGATTTTTCAGCAATTCTCATCATACCAAGCCAAAAAGCCATTATCCCAATTAGCGAAAATGCAACTTTTACGGAAAGTTCTGCACCTGTTAAAATAGAATTTACTACATCAGGCAATTTGCCGTTTATTGCCCCGAAAACTATTGATATTACTATTAATAAATAAAATATATAGTTCATACTATAGAACCCTTGATTTTTTAGTTATTCAAACTATGAATAGGTGCAGGGATTCTGCCTGCTCTGTTTACAAAGTTTGCAGATGATAATGAATTAACTTTTACGATAGGAGCTTCACCTAACAATCCACCGTAAACAACAGAATCACCAATATCTTTTCCTACTGCTGGAATTACCCTAACTGCAGTTGTCTTTTTGTTAATCATACC